>NZ_CAOLGM010000004.1:0-73983 GCF_948475835.1 uncultured Escherichia sp.
GGTAAGATAATTACGTACTGCAAATATTCATTTTATTAATATTTAAACTAAATCTATATGGAATAATATATGACATGGAATCCGTTGGCGCTGGCGACGGCGCTGCAAACTGTACCTGAACAAAATATTGATGTGACAAATAGCGAGAGCGCATTAATTATTAAAATGAATGATTATGGCGATTTGCAAATCAATATTCTTTTTACTTCCCGCCAAATGATTATCGAAACCTTTATTTGTCCGGTAAGTAGTATCAGCAATCCAGATGAATTTAATACCTTCTTATTAAGAAATCAGAAGATGATGCCGTTGTCATCGGTAGGAATCTCCAGCGTGCAACAGGAAGAGTATTACATTGTTTTCGGGGCGTTATCGCTTAAATCTTCTCTTGAAGATATCCTGCTTGAGATAACCTCGCTGGTAGATAACGCATTGGATCTGGCTGAAATTACAGAAGAATATTCACACTAATTACAAGGACGGGTATTTATGGGAATTTTAAAAAGTTTATTTACGCTGGGGAAATCGTTTATCTCCCAGGCGGAAGAATCCATTGAAGAAACCCAGGGCGTGCGCATGCTGGAACAGCATATTCGTGACGCTAAAGCTGAACTCGATAAAGCCGGAAAATCTCGCGTTGATCTGCTGGCGCGGGTGAAATTAAGTCACGATAAGCTGAAAGATTTACGTGAGCGCAAAGCCAGTCTGGAAGCCCGTGCGCTGGAAGCGTTAAGCAAGAACGTTAATCCGTCGTTGATTAACGAAGTTGCTGAAGAAATCGCGCGCCTTGAGAATCTCATTACCGCTGAAGAGCAAGTGTTGTCGAATCTGGAAGTCTCCCGTGATGGCGTGGAAAAAGCAGTTACAGCGACAGCGCAGCGTATCGCTCAGTTTGAGCAGCAAATGGAAGTCGTTAAAGCCACTGAAGCCATGCAGCGTGCACAACAGGCTGTAACAACCTCTACCGTTGGCGCATCTTCCAGCGTTTCGACAGCGGCAGAATCCTTAAAACGCCTGCAAACGCGTCAGGCCGAACGTCAGGCTCGCCTGGATGCTGCTGCACAGTTGGAAAAAGTCGCAGACGGTCGCGATCTTGATGAAAAGCTGGCGGAAGCCGGAATTGGCGGTAGCAATAAAAGTAGCGCCCAGGATGTATTAGCAAGACTGCAACGCCAACAGGGCGAGTAATTTTTTTGCCAGCCTCGCTAAAAGGCTGGCAACTATTTTAAGGATAAAATATGTCTGGTTTTTTCCAGCGTCTGTTTGGCAAGGATAATAAGCCTGCTATCGCTCGCGGTCCGCTGGGACTTCATCTCAATAGTGGCTTTACGCTCGACACGTTAGCGTTTCGTTTGCTGGAAGATGAATTGCTGATTGCGCTGCCGGGTGAGGAATTTACGGTAGCCGCTGTCAGCCACATCGATCTGGGCGGCGGTAGTCAGATTTTCCGCTACTACACTTCAGGCGATGAATTTCTGCAAATCAATACCACCGGCGGCGAAGATATTGATGACATTGATGATATCAAGCTCTTTGTCTATGAAGAGAGCTACGGTATCAGTAAAGAGAGTCACTGGCGCGAGGCGATCAACGCCAAAGTGATGGGGGCAATGATCTTAAACTGGCAGGAAAAACGCTGGCAGCGATTTTTTAACAGCGAAGAACCGGGAAATATCGAACCCGTCTACATGCTGGAAAAAGTAGAAAATCAAAACCATGCCAAATGGGAGGTCCATAATTTTACCATGGGCTACCAACGCCAAGTAACCGAAGATACTTACGAATATTTGCTGTTAAATGGTGAGGAATCTTTTAACGATCTCGGCGAGCCAGAGTGGTTATTTTCGCGCGCGTTGGGTGTCGATATCCCGCTGACATCACTTCATATTATTGGTTAATTACAAGGACGTTTACAATGCATATACTGGATTCACTTCTTGCCTTTAGTGCCTATTTTTTTATTGGCGTGGCTATGGTGATTATTTTTCTGTTTATCTACTCCAAAATTACACCGCACAACGAATGGCAATTAATCAAAAACAATAATACCGCGGCGTCACTGGCATTCAGCGGTACATTGTTCGGTTACGTGATCCCCTTATCCAGTGCGGCAATCAATGCGGTGAGTATTCCAGACTATTTCGCCTGGGGCGGGATTGCACTGGTGATTCAGTTACTCGTTTTTGCTGGTGTCAGACTTTATATGCCCGCATTAAGCGAAAAAATTATTAATCACAATACCGCAGCAGGAATGTTTATGGGAACCGCCGCACTGGCTGGTGGTATTTTTAACGCAGCTTGTATGACATGGTAATGGACGATCATGGCCAGAAAACGCAAATCAAGAAATAACAGTAAAATTGGTCACGGAGCGATCAGTCGCATTGGAAGACCGCATAATCCTTTTGAGCCGCGCCGCAATCGCTACGCACAAAAATACTTAACGTTGGTGCTAATGGGCGGTGCCGTTTTTTTAATAGTCAAAGGATGGAGTGAAAGTGGCGATGTCGATAACGACGGCGACGGAACGTTTTATTCGACAGTGCAGGATTGTATTGATGACGGTAATAATGCCGACATTTGCGCGCGTGGCTGGAACAACGCCAAAGCGGCATTTTATGCCGATGTTCCGAAGAATATGACTCAGCAGAACTGTCAGTCTAAGTACGAAAATTGCTACTACGACAATGTTGAACAGAGTTGGATCCCGGTCGTTTCTGGATTTTTGTTAAGCCGAGTTATTCGTAAAGATCGCGATGAGCCGTTCGTCTATAACAGCGGCGGATCCTCATTTGCTTCCCGCCCCGTCTGGCGCAACACTTCCGGTGATTACTCCTGGCGCTCCGGTTCTGGCAAAAAAGAGTCTTACTCTTCAGGCGGCTTTACCACCAAAAAAGCGTCAACCGTTTCGCGCGGCGGCTATGGTCGTTCTTCCAGCGCCCGTGGGCATTGGGGAGGCTAATCATGCTGAGACACAACGTTCCTGTGCGACGGGATCTGGACCAGATCGCCGCTAACAACGGTTTCGACTTTCATATCATCGACAATGAAATCTATTGGGACGAGAGTCGGGCTTACCGTTTTACTCTGCGCCAGATTGAAGAGCAGATCGAAAAACCGACTGCGGAACTGCATCAGATGTGCCTTGAGGTGGTGGATCGCGCGGTTAAAGACGAAGAGATCCTGACGCAACTGGCGATCCCGCCGTTGTACTGGGATGTGATCGCCGAAAGCTGGCGCGCACGCGATCCTTCGCTGTATGGCCGGATGGATTTTGCCTGGTGTGGCAATGCGGCGGTGAAGCTGCTGGAGTACAACGCCGATACGCCGACCTCGTTGTATGAGTCGGCTTATTTCCAGTGGTTGTGGCTGGAGGATGCCCGGCGCAGCGGCATTATTCCGCGTGATGCCGATCAGTACAATGCCATTCAGGAACGCCTGATTTCACGCTTTAGCGAGCTTTATAGCCGGGAGCCGTTTTATTTCTGCTGCTGTCAGGACACCGATGAAGACAGGACTACCGTGCTGTACTTGCAGGACTGCGCTCAGCAGGCAGGGCAGGAGTCGCGGTTTATCTACATTGAAGATCTCGGTTTGGGCGTCGGCGGTGTACTGACCGATCTTGATGATAATGTCATCCAGCGTGCATTTAAGCTGTATCCGCTGGAGTGGATGATGCGTGACGATAACGGTCCGCTGCTGTGCAAGCGTCGCGAGCAATGGGTGGAGCCGTTATGGAAAAGTATCTTGAGTAATAAAGGGCTAATGCCGCTGCTTTGGCGCTTCTTCCCTGGTCATCCTAACCTTCTTGCATCCTGGTTTGAGGGTGAAAAATCGCAGATTGCCGCTGGCGAAAGCTATGTGCGTAAACCGATCTACTCGCGCGAAGGCGGAAACGTCACCATTTTCGACGGTCAGAATAACGTCGTTGACCACGCTGATGGTGATTACGCCGATGAACCGATGATCTACCAGGCGTTTCAACCTCTGCCGCGATTTGGCGATAGCTACACACTCATCGGTAGCTGGATTGTCGATGATGAAGCGTGCGGAATGGGGATCCGTGAAGATAACACACTGATCACCAAAGACACCTCACGTTTCGTTCCGCATTACATTGCTGGATAAGAATGTTTTAGCAATCTCTTTCTGTCATGAATCCATGGCAGTGACCATACTAATGGTGACTGCCATTGATGGAGGGAGACACAGTGCACTGGCAAACTCACACCGTTTTTAATCAACCTATACCATTAAATAACAGCAACTTATACCTGTCTGATGGCGCGCTCTGCGAAGCGGTAACGCGTGAAGGTGCTGGCTGGGATAGCGATTTTCTAGCCAGTATTGGTCAGCAGTTAGGAACGGCTGAATCCCTTGAACTGGGGCGGCTGGCGAATGTGAATCCGCCTGAATTATTGCGCTACGATGCGCAAGGACGCCGTCTGGACGATGTGCGTTTTCACCCCGCCTGGCACCTGCTGATGCAGGCGCTATGTACCAATCGGGTGCACAATCTTGCCTGGGAAGAAGACGCTCGCTCCGGCGCATTTGTGGCGCGCGCGGCGCGTTTTATGTTGCACGCACAGGTTGAGGCAGGGTCGTTATGTCCGATAACCATGACCTTTGCCGCCACGCCATTGCTGTTACAGATGTTACCCGCGCCGTTTCAGGACTGGACCACGCCGCTGCTGAGCGATCGCTACGATTCTCACTTATTGCCAGGTGGGCAAAAACGCGGTTTGTTGATTGGCATGGGAATGACGGAAAAGCAGGGCGGTTCCGATGTCATGAGCAACACCACCCGCGCAGAGCGCCTGGAAGATGGCTCTTATCGGCTGGTGGGGCATAAATGGTTTTTCTCGGTGCCGCAAAGCGATGCGCATCTGGTGCTGGCGCAGACTACGGGCGGTTTGTCCTGCTTTTTTGTGCCGCGCTTTTTGCCTGACGGGCAACGCAACGCGATTCGCCTCGAGCGGCTGAAAGATAAGCTGGGTAACCGCTCTAACGCCAGCTGCGAAGTGGAGTTTCAGGATGCCATTGGCTGGTTGTTGGGGCAGGAAGGGGAAGGAATTCGTCTGATCCTGAAAATGGGTGGGATGACGCGTTTTGATTGCGCCCTGGGTAGCCATGCCATGATGCGCCGTGCATTTTCGCTGGCGATTTATCATGCACATCAACGCCATGTTTTTGGTAATCCATTGATCCAACAGCCCCTTATGCGTCATGTCTTAAGTCGCATGGCACTTCAGCTTGAAGGGCAAACGGCGTTGCTGTTTCGTCTTGCGCGAGCGTGGGACCGGCGTGCCGATGCCAAAGAAGCCCTGTGGGCGCGTTTATTTACGCCTGCGGCAAAATTTGTGATCTGCAAAAGAGGTATGCCGTTTGTGGCCGAAGCGATGGAGGTGCTGGGCGGCATTGGTTATTGCGAGGAGAGCGAGCTGCCGCGGCTTTACCGGGAGATGCCGGTAAACAGTATTTGGGAAGGTTCCGGCAATATTATGTGCCTGGATGTGCTGCGCGTTCTCAATAAGCAAGCGGGCGTATACGACTTATTGTCGGAAGCGTTTGTGGAAGTGAAAGGGCAGGATCGCTATTTTGATCGCGCGGTTCGTCGTTTACAGCAGCAGCTGCGTAAGCCAGCTGAAGAACTGAGGCGAGAGATTACTCATCAGCTATTCCTGCTGGGCTGCGGTGCGCAAATGTTGAAATATGCTTCTCCGCCAATGGCGCAGGCGTGGTGTCAGGTGATGTTAGATACGCGCGGCGGCGTACGGTTGTCAGAGCAGATCCAGAATGATTTATTGCTGCGGGCGACGGGGGGAGTGTGTGTGTAAGCGTATACGACTGATGCGACGCTGGTTTCGATTAACTAAATGAAATATGTGAAAATTGTAGGCCGGACAAGGCGCTCGCGCCGCATCCGGCATTGTTCATTTGCTGTAGATGACACTCATGCATACAGTATCGCCTGTACGCGCCAGTTATCAGGCTGCTGGTCTTCGTACATGGTAATAATGCGGTACCATGACGCACCTTGTTCATCGGCCTTTAACGCCACGATACGTTCCACGTCCTGCGGATCCCCTGAAATATTGCTAACTGAGATCTGACCTATTTCATTCAGGCCCGTCACGCAGTCAGCACTGGCGAATTCTGCAGACTGTGCCGTGGCGCTCGCAGGATAAGTCACTAATTGCAGCGAGGGTGAGGCAAGTAATTGTTTCATCGTCAGCTCCATTTTTCGTTTCCCCACATGTTGCAGGGCATTCCATCGCGGTAATAAACGCCCAGGCTTCCAGCCGGTAATTTATTGTGCACAGGTAAACGCATAGGGACGCAAAGCAATGTAAAGCTGACTATGTAAGTTGTCTGATTTATTTACGGTACAAAATGGCTTGTGAATACCACTGTCCTGTCACGATGGTTTCGTCCACCATGACGACAACGTAATAATCAGCTTTTGCAGCGACAGCTTTCGCTCTGATTTCTGCTAATGCGTCATCCGGAGAACCCCGAACCATCGTGCTTACGCTGCCTATTCGCTGTAACCCTTGCGTCTGGTCGCGGCGAATCTCTTGCGGATGGTCCGTTACTGGCGGTGCTGGCTGTGGCGTACCTTGCAGTGCGCTACAGGCACTTAACATCAACACCAATAATAAACTGGCAAACCGGTAAATAACGCTATTACGTTTCCTGCTAACCATAGTGTAGTGCCTTATTAATTTAACTTTGGGGGAATGTTCCCGAATTGTTACCTGGTACGCGATTTTCGAATGAAAACGTGACGAAAGCGTAACCCACATCTCAACATTATGAACTAATACCGCCAGCAGAAACTTGTGCTAAGGATTTCTTCATGTCATACCAGACAAAAAGGAGAGACAGATGATTGAAATAGAATCACGCGAGCTGGCAGATATTCCCGTTCTTCATGCTTATCCTGTCGGGCAAAAAGATACCCCGTTACCGTGCGTAATTTTTTATCACGGCTTTACTTCATCCAGCCTGGTGTATAGCTATTTTGCCGTTGCGCTGGCGCAGGCTGGTTTGCGGGTGATCATGCCGGATGCGCCCGATCACGGTAGCCGTTTTAGTAGCGACGAAGCGCGGCGGTTAAATCAATTCTGGCAAATCTTGCTACAAAGTATGCAGGAATTCACTACTTTACGTGCGGCAATAGCCGAAGAAAACTGGCTGCTTGATGACCGTCTGGCAGTCGGTGGCGCGTCGATGGGCGCGATGACGGCACTGGGAATTACCGCTCGCCACCCCACGGTGAAATGTACCGCCAGCATGATGGGATCGGGCTATTTTACATCGCTCGCCCGTTCACTGTTTCCACCGCTGATACCTGAAACGGCAGCACAGCAGAATGAATTCAATAACATTATCGCGCCGCTGGCAGAGTGGGAAGCGACAAACCACCTGGAACAACTTGGGGACAGACCTCTACTGCTGTGGCATGGCCTCGACGATGACGTTGTGCCTGCCGACGAATCACTACGTTTGCAGCAGGCCTTAAGCGAGACGGGACGGGATAAACTGCTAACCTGTTCATGGCAGCCAGGCGTGCGTCACCGCATTACGCCTGAGGCGTTAGATGCTGCCGTGACATTTTTCCGCCAGCATCTTTAAACACGCAGAATGCTGACCCCTTGCGCTTCCAGTTGTTGCAGGATTTCCGGGTTAGCATTTTTGCCGGTGATCAGCATATCGATTTGATCGGCACGGCTAAAAAGCATTCCCGCGCGTTCGCCAATCTTACTGCTATCAACCAGTACCACCAGTTTCCCTACCACGCTCAGCATCTTCTGCTCTGCCATTGCTGTCAGCATATCGGTTTTATACAACCCTTCTGCGGTCAGCCCTTTTCCGCTGGTAAACATCCAGTGCCCGGCATAGAGACTGTTTTCGCTGCCCTGCGGGCTTAAAGTGATGGACTGACTTTTGTTGTACTGTCCACCCATAATGATCACGCTGTCATGTTCTTGATCGATCAGGTAATTTGCCAGCGGTAGATAATTAGTGATGATTTGCACTGGCTTGCCACACATTTCCCGCCCAAGCAGAAACGCGGTGGAGCCGCAGTTGATGACTACGCTTTCGCCCGGATTAACCAGCTGCGAGGCTGCTTTAGCGATACGTACTTTTTCATCGTGATTCTGCGCCTGATGCAGATTCATCGGCGTCCAGCGCGGGCGCTGCTGGGTAATAGCTTCTGCGCCATTGCGCACCTTTTTCAGTTTGCCGCTTTCGTCAAGTTTATTGATATCGCGTCGCGCAGTGGCAGGCGAAATTCCCAGACGCTCAACGACTTTCTCAACGGTCACAAAGCCCAATTGTGCGAGCATTTCCAGGAGGATTTGATGTCTTTGTGCTTCAGTCATGAGCTACTCCGATAAAATTTGATTTTTTTAGATGATATTTGAAATAGCCAGGAAATACTACGCCGGATAGCGCGAACTTCTCCACGCTATCCGGTATAAACGACAGATTACAGGAATGACTTGAACGGCAGATCCGGTTCAATAGTGAAGCAATCATCGAAACCGCGCGGATAGTGGTACTCGAAGTTGTCTTTATCCAGCGGCCAGGTAAATTTGCCGCCAACCTGCCAGATAAACGGCTTGAAGCCATACTTCAGACGATCTTTTTTCATCTCCCACAGCACGCGGATCTCTTGCGGATCGGCCTGGAAGTTTGACCAGATGTCGTGGTGGAACGGGATAACCACTTTCGCATTCAGGGCTTCACCCATACGCAGCATATCGGCGCTGGTCATTTTGTCGGTAATACCGCGCGGGTTCTCACCATACGATCCTAACGCCACATCGATCTGATGTTCGTTACCGTGCTTCGCATAATAGTTAGAGTAGTGGGAGTCGCCGCTGTGATACAGGGAGCCGCCAGGCGTTTTGAACAGGTAGTTCACCGCGCGATCGTCCATGCCATCTGGCAGTACGCCAGCCGCTTTTTGATCGGCAGGCAGGGTGATCAGTGCAGTACGGTCGAAAGCATCAAGCGCATGAATTTCAATGTCTTTCACTTTTACTACATCGCCCGGTTTGACCACGATGCAACGCTCTTTCGGTACGCCCCAGCCAATCCACAAATCCACACAGGTTTTCGGTCCGATAAACGGTACGTCATCAGCACAGTTCTGCATCACGGCAGCAGCGACGTTAACGTCGATATGATCGTTGTGATCGTGAGTCGCCAGTACCGCGTCGATCTGGCGAATCGCAAACGGATCAAGAACAAACGGGGTGGTGCGCAGGTTTGGCTGCAGTTTTTTCACGCCAGCCATGCGCTGCATTTGGTGACCCTGTTTCATTAACGGGTTACCGTGACTTTGTTTGCCAGTGCCGCACCAGAAATCAACGCAAACGTTGGTGCCACCTTCCGATTTTAACCAGATCCCGGTGCAGCCAAGCCACCACATCGCAAATGTGCCAGGAGCGACCTGTTCTTGTTCAATTTCTTCATTCAACCAGCTACCCCACTCCGGGAAAGTGCTCAGGATCCAGGATTCACGGGTGATACTTTTCACTTTACTCATCGCCATTTACCTTCATGATAGTTCAATTCGAATCAATATGTGATTGGTTTTGATTAATCCTGACACTATTTTTTCAGGAAGGCAATGACCATTTTTTGACTTTTTGCCAGGGAAGTTGTTGTTGATTTTGAGTGTGGAAAGATTTAATGGAATGTGTAGTTAAATTAACCAAATGAATTTAAATAAATAATTGTTTCGTTGTGTGAATCCCACTCTATCCGTGTGGAATTATTTGCGGGTCGCGTCACATTTAATCATAAATAATCTTGTTGTGATTACTTTTGAAAATTAGAGTGAGTGCACAACATTCCGGGTGTGCGGAATACCCGGTTACCTCTTCTTCAGGAGATCGTTATGGAGATCCTCTACAACATCTTTACCGTGTTTTTTAACCAGGTCATGACCAATGCCCCGTTGTTGCTGGGTATTGTGACCTGTCTGGGCTACATCCTACTGCGCAAAAGTGTCAGCGTTATTATTAAAGGCACGATTAAAACCATAATTGGTTTCATGTTGTTGCAGGCAGGGTCCGGCATCCTCACCAGCACCTTCAAACCGGTGGTGGCGAAAATGTCCGAAGTCTACGGCATTAACGGCGCAATTTCCGATACTTACGCGTCGATGATGGCAACCATCGACCGCATGGGCGATGCCTATAGCTGGGTAGGTTACGCGGTGTTGTTAGCGCTGGTGCTGAACATCTGTTACGTGCTGCTGCGTCGCATTACCGGTATTCGTACCATCATGCTGACTGGTCATATCATGTTCCAGCAGGCGGGGCTGATTGCCGTTACGTTGTTTATTTTCGGCTACTCCATGTGGACAACCATTATCTGCACGGCGATTCTGGTTTCGCTCTACTGGGGCATTACCTCCAACATGATGTACAAGCCGACTCAGGAAGTGACGGACGGCTGCGGTTTCTCCATCGGTCACCAGCAACAGTTTGCATCATGGATTGCCTATAAAGTTGCGCCGTTCCTCGGCAAAAAAGAGGAAAGCGTTGAAGACCTCAAACTGCCAGGCTGGCTGAATATTTTCCACGACAACATCGTCTCCACGGCGATTGTGATGACCATCTTCTTTGGTGCCATTCTGCTCTCCTTCGGTATCGACACCGTGCAGGCGATGGCAGGCAAAGTGAACTGGACGGTGTACATCCTGCAAACTGGTTTCTCCTTCGCGGTGGCGATCTTCATCATCACTCAGGGCGTGCGCATGTTTGTGGCGGAACTCTCTGAAGCATTTAACGGTATCTCCCAGCGCCTGATCCCTGGTGCGGTTCTGGCGATTGACTGTGCGGCTATCTATAGCTTCGCGCCGAACGCCGTGGTTTGGGGCTTTATGTGGGGCACCATCGGTCAGCTGATTGCGGTTGGCATCCTGGTCGCCTGCGGTTCCTCGATCCTGATTATTCCCGGCTTTATCCCGATGTTCTTCTCCAACGCCACCATCGGCGTGTTCGCTAACCACTTCGGCGGCTGGCGTGCGGCGCTGAAGATTTGTCTGGTGATGGGGATGATCGAAATCTTTGGTTGCGTCTGGGCGGTGAAACTCACCGGTATGAGCGCCTGGATGGGCATGGCGGACTGGTCGATTCTGGCACCGCCGATGATGCAGGGCTTCTTCTCCATCGGTATCGCCTTTATGGCCGTCATCATTGTAATTGCACTGGCTTATATGTTCTTCGCTGGCCGCGCACTGCGCGCAGAAGAAGATGCAGAAAAACAACTGGCAGAACAGTCTGCTTAATAAGGAGTTTTGATTATGACCGTACGTATTCTGGCTGTGTGTGGCAACGGACAAGGCAGTTCCATGATCATGAAGATGAAAGTGGACCAGTTTTTAACCCAATCAAACATTGACCACACGGTAAATAGCTGCGCGGTTGGCGAATACAAAAGCGAGTTGAGCGGCGCGGATATCATCATCGCTTCTACGCACATTGCGGGCGAAATCACCGTGACCGGCAACAAATACGTGGTTGGCGTGCGCAACATGCTCTCTCCTGCCGATTTTGGCCCGAAACTGCTGGAAGTGATCAAAGCGCATTTCCCGCAGGATGTGAAGTAAGGACGCGCCATGAAATTACGTGATTCGCTGGCGGAGAATAAATCCATCCGCCTGCAGGCTGAAGCTGAGACATGGCAGGACGCAGTAAAAATCGGCGTTGACCTGCTGGTGGCGGCGGATGTTGTCGAGCCGCGTTACTACCAGGCGATTCTGGATGCGGTTGAACAGCATGGTCCGTACTTTGTGCTCGCACCAGGCCTGGCAATGCCGCACGGTCGCCCGGAAGAGGGCGTTAAGAAAACCGGTTTTGCGCTGGTGACGCTGAAAAAGCCGCTGGAGTTCAACCACGAAGATAACGATCCGGTGGATATCCTCATCACCATGGCGGCGGTCGATGCCAACACTCACCAGGAAGTGGGCATCATGCAGATCGTCAATCTGTTTGAAGATGAAGAGAATTTCGACCGTTTACGTGCCTGCCGTACCGAGCAGGAAGTACTGGATCTCATTGACCGCACCAACGCGGCAGCTTAAGAAGGAATTGAAGATGTCATTACCGATGTTGCAAGTCGCGCTGGACAACCAGACTATGGATAGCGCCTACGAAACCACTCGCCTGATTGCCGAAGAAGTCGACATTATCGAAGTGGGCACCATTCTGTGCGTGGGCGAAGGCGTGCGTGCGGTTCGTGACCTGAAAGCGCTCTACCCGCACAAAATCGTACTGGCAGACGCCAAAATTGCCGATGCGGGCAAAATCCTTTCGCGTATGTGCTTCGAAGCCAACGCTGACTGGGTGACCGTAATTTGCTGTGCGGATATCAACACCGCCAAAGGTGCGCTGGACGTGGCAAAAGAGTTTAACGGCGACGTGCAGATCGAACTGACCGGTTACTGGACCTGGGAACAGGCGCAGCAGTGGCGTGACGCAGGCATTGGGCAGGTGGTTTATCACCGCAGCCGTGACGCGCAGGCCGCAGGCGTGGCGTGGGGCGAAGCGGACATTACCGCGATCAAACGTCTTTCCGATATGGGCTTCAAAGTCACCGTCACCGGTGGCCTGGCGCTGGAAGATCTGCCGCTGTTCAAAGGTATTCCGATTCATGTGTTTATCGCTGGTCGCAGCATCCGTGATGCCGCTTCTCCGGTTGAAGCTGCACGTCAGTTCAAACGTTCCATCGCCGAACTGTGGGGCTAAGGAGCGGATATGTTGTCCAAACAAATCCCGCTTGGCATCTATGAAAAAGCGCTCCCCGCCGGGGAGTGCTGGCTGGAACGCCTGCGACTGGCAAAAACGTTGGGCTTCGATTTTGTCGAGATGTCGGTAGATGAAACTGACGAGCGCCTGTCGCGCCTCGACTGGAGCCGCGAGCAGCGTCTGGCGCTGGTGAATGCGATTGTTGAAACCGGCGTGCGTGTGCCGTCCATGTGCCTTTCTGCCCATCGTCGTTTCCCGTTGGGCAGCGAAGATGACGCGGTGCGGGCGCAGGGGCTGGAGATTATGCGTAAAGCCATCCAGTTCGCCCAGGACGTTGGCATTCGCGTGATCCAGCTGGCGGGCTATGACGTTTACTATCAGGAAGCCAATAACGAAACGCGTCGTCGTTTCCGTGACGGCCTGAAAGAGAGCGTTGAGATGGCGAGCCGCGCGCAGGTGACGCTGGCGATGGAGATCATGGATTATCCGTTGATGAACTCCATCAGCAAGGCGCTGGGCTACGCGCACTATCTCAACAATCCGTGGTTCCAGCTCTACCCGGATATCGGCAACCTGTCGGCGTGGGACAACGATGTGCAGATGGAGTTGCAGGCCGGAATCGGGCATATCGTCGCGGTACATGTGAAAGACACCAAACCTGGCGTCTTCAAAAACGTGCCGTTTGGCGAAGGTGTAGTGGATTTCGAACGTTGTTTCGAAACGCTCAAACAGAGTGGCTATTGCGGGCCGTACCTGATTGAGATGTGGAGCGAAACGGCGGAAGACCCGGCGGCAGAAGTGGCGAAAGCGCGCGATTGGGTGAAAGCGCGCATGGCCAAAGCAGGCATGGTGGAGGCGGCATAATGCTAAAGCTAAAACAGCAGGTGTTTGAAGCCAACATGGATCTGCCGCGCTATGGGCTGGTGACCTTTACCTGGGGCAACGTCAGCGCTATCGACCGCGAACGCGGGCTGGTGGTGATCAAGCCCAGCGGCGTTGCCTACGAAACCATGAAAGCAGACGATATGGTGGTGGTCGATATGAGCGGTAAGGTGGTGGAAGGGGAATATCGTCCGTCTTCCGACACCGCGACGCATCTTGAACTCTACCGTCGTTACCCGTCGCTTGGCGGCATTGTCCATACCCACTCCACTCATGCCACCGCATGGGCGCAGGCGGGGCTGGCGATCCCGGCGTTAGGCACCACGCACGCCGACTACTTCTTTGGCGACATTCCGTGTACGCGCGGGTTAAGCGAAGAAGAGGTGCAGGGCGAGTATGAACTGAACACCGGCAAAGTGATTATCGAAACGCTGGGCAACGCCGAGCCGCTGCATACGCCGGGAATTGTGGTGTATCAGCACGGGCCGTTCGCCTGGGGGAAAGATGCTCACGATGCGGTGCATAACGCGGTGGTGATGGAAGAAGTGGCGAAAATGGCGTGGATTGCCCGCGGCATTAACCCACAACTGAATCACATCGACAGCTTCCTCATGAATAAACACTTCATGCGTAAGCACGGTCCTAACGCCTATTACGGGCAGAAGTAAGCAGTGCGCCCCGGAATTATTACCTCCTGCGGGATGTAATTGGTCTGATTCCGGGGCCTCTCCAGTTAATAAAATCATCAACATCAGGTGCTTTATGGCTATCAAAGGATTGTTTGTCAGAACGGATCCGCAGCGTCGCCGCTATGGCGTTGCGTTACTTGTGGGTGTACTTTCAGGCATTATTTCAGCATTTGTTAAATGGGGAGCGGAAGTCCCCTTGCCACCGCGCACATTTTCCGGTGGTCGCGATGAATTTAACCCGCCGTATATCTTTCTACGAGATTATTTAGGTATCGACCCAACCCAAACTGTGTACACATTCTCGGAACATATTATCAACCCGGTGATGGTGACGCATATCATCTTCTCACTGGTTTTTGCGATAGGGTATTGTGTTGTCGCGGAAATTTTTCCGAAAGTGAAATTATGGCAGGGGATATTAGCAGGGCTTATTGTGACAGTGGCAGTCCACGGTATATTTTGCCCGGCGCTGAATTTAACGCCGCCGCTCACTCAATTGCCTTTTGACGAATATGCGTCTGAAATCCTGGGGCATATTTTCTGGTTCTGGATAATAGAGATTATGCGCCGCGACTTACGTAATCGCATTACTCATGAGCCAGATCCGGAAGTCGCAATTCGGTGAATAACCGTATAAAAAAGCCCCCTGCGAAGGGGGCAAAGCAAACTATGGCAATGTTTCGTTGGTTATACCTGGTGCTAGCGATAAATATCCGCGCTGGCGTGCATATTGCCGTTACTCCCCGGTTCCCGCATCAGAATTACGTGGTAGTACGTTGCGCCCTGCGCATCTGTCTCTTCATTTAATGCCTGACGCGCTTCGCTTTCAGTGGCGAAATTATGATTGATATAAATCACGCCTAAGCTTTGCACATCATCCATGTTTCTGGCCTGGTGGTTATTAATTTCAATGGCTGCCCATGTATTTGCACTTAGCAAAAGCACAGCCAGAAGGGCTAAAACTCGACTGAACATAGATACCTCCTCGACGGCTGACTTTGTGTGCTCTCCTCTGTGATGATCTTCTGATTTAATTTTAATCAATGATAAAGAAGTTGATGGTGACCATTTCTGATGCAGTTGTTCGAAAAAACACTGTGACGGAATGTGATGAACTTCAAATCAGGGAGTTAGTTCTTTTGAGCGAAAGATGAGATTTATTTGTCGGCTGGCCTTGAGTTTAGCGGGGCATACAAGTACTATAACGCGTCATTTTTCAGCCGACCTTTAACACGTTCCTTGCCTCCCCGGGATTCGGCTGACCCAGACAGGAGGCTGAATAATCCGTAAGGAGCAATTCGATGCGTCATTACGAAATCGTTTTTATGGTCCATCCTGACCAGAGCGAACAGGTTCCGGGCATGATCGAGCGCTACACTGCTGCCATCACTGGTGCAGAAGGCAAGATCCACCGTCTGGAAGACTGGGGCCGCCGTCAGCTGGCTTACCCGATCAACAAACTGCACAAAGCACACTACGTTCTGATGAACGTTGAAGCTCCGCAGGAAGTGATCGATGAGCTGGAAACTACCTTCCGCTTCAACGATGCCGTTATCCGCAGCATGGTTATGCGTACCAAGCACGCTGTTACCGAAGCATCTCCGATGGTTAAAGCGAAAGACGAGCGCCGTGAGCGTCGCGATGATTTCGCAAACGAAACCGCTGATGATGCTGAAGCTGGGGATTCTGAAGAGTAATTTCTGATGACCAACCGTCTGGTGTTGTCCGGCACCGTGTGCAGGACTCCCCTTCGAAAGGTCAGTCCATCAGGAATTCCTCACTGCCAGTTCGTGCTTGAGCATCGTTCTGTGCAGGAGGAAGCCGGCTTTCACCGGCAGGCATGGTGTCAAATGCCCGTTATTGTTAGCGGACACGAAAACCAGGCCATTACTCACAGTATAACGGTCGGCAGTCGCATAACCGTTCAGGGGTTCATTTCATGCCACAAGGCAAAGAACGGACTGAGCAAAATGGTTTTGCATGCCGAGCAGATTGAATTGATAGATTCTGGAGACTAGCCATATGGCACGTTATTTCCGTCGTCGCAAGTTCTGCCGTTTCACCGCGGAAGGCGTTCAAGAGATCGACTATAAAGATATCGCTACGCTGAAAAACTACATCACCGAAAGCGGTAAGATTGTCCCAAGCCGTATCACCGGTACCCGTGCAAAATACCAGCGTCAGCTGGCTCGCGCTATCAAACGCGCTCGCTACCTGTCCCTGCTGCCGTACACTGATCGCCATCAGTAATCGGTCACGGTCCATTAATACGACTTTGAGAGGATAAGGTAATGCAAGTTATTCTGCTTGATAAAGTAGCAAACCTGGGTAGCCTGGGTGATCAGGTAAACGTTAAAGCGGGCTATGCTCGTAACTTCCTGGTACCGCAGGGTAAAGCTGTTCCAGCTACCAAGAAAAACATTGAATTCTTCGAAGCACGTCGCGCTGAACTGGAAGCTAAACTGGCTGAAGTTCTGGCAGCTGCTAATGCTCGCGCTGAGAAAATCAATGCACTGGAAACTGTTACCATCGCGTCTAAAGCTGGCGACGAAGGTAAACTGTTCGGTTCCATCGGTACTCGCGACATCGCTGACGCTGTAACTGCAGCTGGCGTTGAAGTGGCTAAGAGCGAAGTTCGTCTGCCGAACGGCGTTCTGCGTACCACTGGCGAACACGAAGTGAGCTTCCAGGTTCACAGCGAAGTATTCGCGAAAGTGATCGTAAACGTAGTAGCTGAATAATTCGTTATTCAACGAGACGTAAAAACGCCGACCATTGGTCGGCGTTTTGCTTTTGTAGCGAGCACTTGCAGATATCGATAAGGGCCACAATAAGCAGCCCTACGAAGATAATTACTTAGCTGCCTGAATATCAGCCAGCATTGGGGCAAGGGCTGGGTTGTCCTTAGCGAAGTTTGCGTACATTGGCTGTACTTTCTCGATAAACGGAGCTTTATCTACCTGGTAGACTTTCACGCCCATTTTATCCAGTTTCGCAAATTCTTGTTTCTCTTCCTCGCTCCACAAGTCTTTCATATAGCTCATTGATTCTTTAGCTGCTTTTAATATAACTGCCTGATTTTCCGGGCTAAGTTTATCAAACGCAGCATTGCTCATCAGAACCACATCGGGAACCATAGTGTGTTCGTCAAGGCTGAAGGATTTTGCCACTTCACCGTGACGCATGGTGGTCAGCGCCATCACGCTGTTTTCTGCCATATCGACCACACCCTGCTGTAAGGCTGTATACAACTCGCCGTAATCCAGTGGCGTCGGGTTACCGCCCATGACTTTGATCATTTCAACTGCGCCAGGACTTGGCTGGACACGGACTTTCATGCCTTTCAGATCGTCTGGTTTCAGTACTGGTTTATTGCCATAGAAACTGCGGGCGCCTCCATCATAAAAAGTCAGCCCGAAATAACCTTTGCTTTTCGTTGAGTCGAGGATTTTTCTCCCGATATCGCCCTGCATGACCTGATAATAATGATCACGATCGCGGAACAAATAAGGCAGGCTAAATAATTTATAGGAATTTTCAAATGCTTCCATTTCTGCCGCATTGGTTTTTACCAGTGGAATAGCGCCAGAACGAATCAGCTCCATTGTTTCTCGTTGAGTACCCAATGTTCCATTTGGATAAATACGAATAGTAATATCACCGTTAGAGTACTCTTTGCTCTTTTTCGCAAAGAACTCCATCGCTTTATGAACAGGATGAGACTTATCCTGATTATGACTCAGTTTTAATGTCACTGCCCAGGACTGGCTTGCGGATAACATAAGAACAGCACCGATAATGCCAGCGGATACTTTTATTTTCATAGATGTTCCTTTTCTAATAAATATGGCGGCAGGTGCCGCCAGTGAATGCGCATCAGTAGCCCAGTGCTCTTGGCAATGCCATACTGATTTGCGGAATATAGGTCACCATTGCCAGCACCAATACCATCACGGCATAGAATGGCAGCATAGGTTTGATAATTTTATTAATCGGTAATTTAGATACACTACAACCGACAAATAACACACTGCCTACAGGCGGAGTACAAATACCGATACACATGTTCAGCACCATGACAATACCAAAGTGAATCGGGTCCATGCCCAGTTCGGTGACAACCGGTAAAAATATCGGCGTAAAAATCAGTACCGCCGGTGTCATATCCATAAAAGTGCCGATAATCAACAGGATAATATTGATAATAAGCAGGATTATTATTGGGTTGTCAGAAATAGTGTTAAGCAAATCGAGAATCAGGAAGGGAACGTCAGCGTTTGACATTGCCCATGACATTCCCATCGAAGAACCAATTAATAACAAGACAATTGCAGTGGTAATAACGGATTCCAGAAATATTTTAGGTAAATCTTTAACTGAGATTTCACGATAAAGAACCAGTGCAAGGAAAAGGGTATAAATTACCGCAATTGCGGAGGCTTCGGTTGGAGTAAAAATACCGCTTAGTACGCCACCCATAATTAACACAATCAGGAAAATACTGGGGATAGCCATCCATATCGCAACGCCAGCCTGGCGCAAAGTCGGACGTTCTGGTTTTGGATAACCGCGACGTACAGCGATAATACCGGCTATTACCATCAGTGCCAGACCCAGCAAAATCCCCGGAACATAACCCGCCAGGAACAGTGCGGCAATAGAAGTACCACCACTGACCAGTGAATAGACGATTAACGTATTACTTGGTGGAATAAGCAAACCCGTCGGGGCAGAGGCAACGTTAACCGCAGTACTGAATGCCGGGTCGTAGCCCTCTTTAACCTGTTGCGGATGCATGACGCCGCCCATCGCAGCCGCCGAAGCCACGGCTGAACCAGAAATTGCCCCGAACAGCATATTGGCGAGAATATTACAGTGGGCAAGTGAGCCTGGCAGACGACCGCCGAGAATACGGGCAAAGTTGATTAATCGTCGCGCTATTCCTCCATGATTCATAATGTTGCCAGACAAGATAAAAAATGGGATTGCCAACAACGTAAAACTATCTAACCCGGAGGCTAACTTTTGGGAAACCACACTCAATGCTGAGTTGAAATCGAGTTGTGTGGAAATTGATGCCAGTGTCGATAAACCAATGGCATAAACAATAGGTACACCTAATGCCAACATAAAAAAGAAGGCACCAAATAACACAATAATCGGTAACCAGTAATCCATAATTTCTCCATTCCTACTATGGTTGGTTGTTGTTTGTTATCTTTAGAGTGGTTGTTTAAGTTCGGTTAAAACCATATCTATGGTGTATATAATAATAAGTACACCACTAATCGGGATGCTCATATAGATATATCCCATTTGCCAGCCTAAAGCGGGCGAGGTCTGACCTGAATCGAATGTATCCATCGTTAATAGCCCACCACCATATACCATAATGATGGTTGCGAAGATAATAACGATAATCTGAATACACAAAAATAAATGACGTCGGGCTTTTCCTTTCAGCATCATAGGTAGCAGGTCAATCGCCAGATGCCGGTTTTGCCCTGCGGTGTATGCCCCACCAAAAAGTCCAAGACAAATAAAGAGCAAACGGCTGAGTTCATCTGTAAAAATACTGGGGCTAGTAAATATAAATCGTGCAGCCACCTGCCACGTCACACATGCCACGATGATCGCCAAAATGGTAATGTTCAATGCTGCAAGCAGAGCATTAATAGATCTAATTATATTTCGCATAGTGATTAACCTTTGCAATATCATTCATCCTGTGGCTGGTAAATTGTCCCATTAAGAAAACCAGGCCAGTTTTTTTCAAACCAAATACCTCGGATAATAGGAAACTCACGAACAGGTGTTTCTCTGACGTGAAAGATACCGTTGCAATAATGAATAAGTAGTTTATCTTTTTTATCCTCAGTACGCTCTGAACGAAAGCGCCAGGCATCACAAAAACCATTTCGTGTTTGCGGAATAGAATTTCCATCCCTGTCGAGAATAATACGTGCTCCCCGACTACCACCACCTGCGTCAATATAATGCGTTAATTGCGTTAATACGGCGGCAGAAGTCAGTGCCATATGCCGCCACATAAACAGCTCGGCAACTTCACCCACATGTTTGATAGCCAATCCATGCCGTTGGACAAATTCGCTCAATAGCAGGGCATCGCGAGTGGCGCGTCGGACTTTATCGGCATGGCAAATAAATCCCGCATGGTCAGACATTCGTGCCTGAATTTTTTCTCTCACAACCGACAACGGCATCCCGGTCCCGTTATCGTGCGCCTGAGTAATGATCTCTCTTATAGAAGCCAGTGTAGGAGCTACCAGCTGTGCTATATCTCCATCAATATTCCGCTTTTGCGTGCAACCAATAAAACGTGCCAGACGAACAGCAAAAACCTGCCCGGCATTCAATGCTGCACCACCAGGGCGAGTGACGCCGTGTGTGCCAGCAACTTCCCCCACGGCGAAACAGCCGGGCAGGGAGGTTTGTCCCCAGATATCCACTTCAATGCCGCCATTCATATGCTGATTATTCATGGCAAACTGCAAAGGCTGTGTGGTGAGATCGTAACCGTGCATCTTATACAGCGAGATAGACAGCGGATTCATTCGTTGCAGCCGTTCGATGGGCGATGGTGCCAGAGCGTCGTTATTTTCCAGATACGCGCGAACGTCGTCGTCCAGTCGATCTAATGAGAACGGCAGGTCACCCGGCACCGCTTCAGGATTGCGATTGAAATCCATAAATACCTGACGCCCTGATTGCTGCTCTTGCGCTACTGCCATATCTAACAAGCTGGAGCCAAAATCCATCACCCGCGTGGCGTGGAACGGCCACTGATAGCCTTTACGGAAAATGTTTGAAGCCAGCTCCTGGGTGGTGCGATAGTAATCCGCGAGGAAGTTATACTCGTTACCCTCAGCATCCACGGAATAGATATACGGGATCACCTGTACATAGGTGCCGGATAAATTCCACGGAAACGTGCTACGCGGCGTGCCTATACCAAACTGGCTTTCGGTCAGATTGGTTAGCGTCAGACCTTCCTCCAGCGCCAGCCCCAGCGAGCCGAAGCATTTATGTGGATAAACACTGTCGCGATAAAGCTCGCCAGGCCCTCCTGTTGCCAGTACCACATTGGGCGCAGTCACAATTGCCAGCCCCCATGGGTTATGGGCGCGATGACCGGTCGCGAGGATTGCCCCTGCCACGCGGTCTTCGCCGTTTTCGTCACGCTGATGCAGCAGTTTAATCACTGTTGCACTGGTCAACACTGGAATGGCGAGGCGCTGTACTTCTTCCAACAGCACTTTCACCATTAACCTTGAGGTACGCGGCCCACACGAGGTTGCACGCCCGGCTTCGTCATGGTCGGTTTGATAACGAAGAATCGCGCCATAGCGATCTTCCGGTAATTCCAGACCAAGATATTGCAACCCGCCTAGAGTGTGCAGAGAACCTACCGCTTCGACATAAGCGGTGTCGTGATCCATCGCCCCACCGCTCGCCAGTGCCTCTGCCAGTTTGGTGAAGTTGTCGCCGTTGCCCGCGGTAGCGGCGGTAAATAGTGTCTGTTTATCGGAACCAGAACATGCCGACGTCCCCATATATAACCCGGCGGTAGCGATCAGCACATTTTGCTGGCGGCGTTTAAGTTCAACTGCCGCACGTAATCCTGCTGCGCCGCTACCAACGACCAGCGCATCAACTTGCCAGATCGGGTAATCAACATCCTCAACGGTGACAATTGACGTTGGCTCTGCTGACACAAACCCCTTTGGGAAAGTGACGTGTGTCAGCGCATCAAGGATGGTGTCATCAAGCTGACTCATGCATCCTCCATCGGCGTAAACAGGCTACTTTCCATCAGGCGTGGGTGCTTGATAATTGGACGGAAAGCCATATACGGCAGAATGTCGCGCTCAATCTCCACACCCGGCGCGATTTCAATTAATTCAACGCCTTCTGCCGTTAACTGGAATACTGCGCGCTCAGTGATATACAACACTTCCTGACCACTTTGCTGTGCGTAGGCGGCGCTAAAAGTGATTTTTTCCACCAGGGTAACCAGTTTAGGGATTTGACCTGACTGGGCGATATGCAAGCCATCTGGCGTTATATCGATCTTGCTGCCTTTAGCGTCGAACGTGCCGCAGAACACCACTTTACGGGCGTTTTGCGCAATTTCGAGAAATCCGCCGGGGCCAATCAGATTGCCATTGAGATGGGAGACGTTGACGTTACCGTACTGATCCATCTCTCCCATGCCGAGGAAGGTGATATCGATCCCTCCGCCACTGTAGAACTCAAATTGATCGAGTGATGGAATAATGGCATCGGCGTTGCGGGCGCAGCCGAAAAACGCATCATCCAGCATCATACCGTTATGCACGCCTTGCTCGACGCTCAGCCATAAACTTTGGTAAGGCACGCCTTCGCGCAGCGCTACGCCTGGAATACCCCCAGGAATACCAAAGCCAAAGTTGGTTGAAGCGCCAGCTACCAGTTCGCGTGCCGCCCGACGGGCAATCAGGCGACGTACCGGATGACTAACCAGTTCAATGGCGTCGTTAGAACTCAGACGGCGATGTTGGCCGCTGATGGTCAGGTCGTAACCGCCAAGATAGGTTTGTGGTTGTTCGCGGTGTTCAACGATGCCATCAACCAGAATGCCCGGTAATTTGACCCGGCGTGGTTCAATCGCGCCAGCTTCCAGCACATCGCGTACCTGTACGAACACTTTGCCGCCGCTGTTGTGTGCTGCCAGCGCCATGGAATAGCTATCCATATCAATCGCTTCTTCTTCAAGGCTGACGTTGCCTCGAGGATCGGCATAAGTGCCACGCAAAATCGCGTAATCCACTTTGAAAGGGCGATAACGAAGTTTGGTTTCACCGTCGATTTCAATCAGTTCTACCAGGTCGTCGGTAGTGCATTCATTCGACTTACCGCCGCCATTGCGTGGATCAACAAACGATCCCAGCCCAACGTGGGTAAAAAGCCCCGGACGTCCGGCGCCGATCTCCCGTAGCAGTGCCTGAATCACGCCACCAGGAAAGCAGTAGGCTTCAATCGTGTTATTTTTTACCAGCGCCTGCATTTTGGGCGACCAGGTAAAGTGCCCGGCAATAATGCGTTTGAGCATCTCTGCGTGCGCAAAACGGTTAGTGCCTTTGCAGTCGCGATCGCCAATACCCAGCGAGTGGATTAGCGTCAGGTCGCGCGGGTGTCCGGTTTGCAGGAAACGCGCTTCAATGGCGGCCATAATATGGTCAGCTTCCACCATGCCGCCGCCGTTACCGCTAATGGCAATGGTTGCGCCGTCCTGAATTTGCGCCGCCAGTGCCTCGGCGGTTGTTATCTTACGCATACAATTTCCTTATTGATTATGGAAGCTCACGCTACTTTTTTCGGCAAAGGCGCGCGTCGCCTGCTGGCAATCCTGAGTGGCAGACATTAATCCGGCCAGTAGCTGGTGCGGGTAATCGGCATGTTTATTTTCCAGTGCCAGAATCAGTTGCTTAATATGCGCCAGTGCCACCGGACCGCATTTTTCCAGCTGCGCTAACTGGTTCGCCATCCAGCTTTCCACCTGTTCTTTTTCTACCACTTCATCAATTAAATTCGCCGCCTGGGCTTCCTGCGCCGTCAGGCGTTTACCCAGCATCAGCATCTGGCGACCGACCACCGGACCAACCTGATTAAGCACACGTTCAATGCCCATCCAGCCAGGCACCATGCCGAGCATCACTTCCGGGTTAGAGAATTTCGCGCCGGGGCGGGCAATACGAATATCGCAGCACAAGGCCAGTTCAATACCACCGCCGATGGTATGACCGTTGAGATTCGCAACGGTTAATTGGGGTATGTTTCGCAGGCGATTAAAAACGTCATTACCGCGTTTAATCCATTTTCTGCCCATATCTAATGGCGAATAGGCCGACCACGATTTAATATCGCCGCCCGCACAAAAGAATTTATCGCCGGTTGCCGTTAATTCGACTAATCGTAATGTGGTGTCGTTTTCAATTTCATTTAAATAATGGTCGAGAGATTCGATCATCTCTTCGTTAATAGCATGACATTTATCTTCACGGTTCAATGTCAGGCGGCAGGAAGCCGCCACTCTGCTGAACAGAACGGGTTGGTCACTCATGATCATTCCTTAACAATAATGCGCGATGCGATCGACGCTAATATCCAGCGTGCTGTTAATATCTTTCTGCCACCAGTAAGGCGAGAATATTTCCAGTTCAATAGCACCATTAAATCCGGCGTTTTCAACCAGCCGACGAATTGACGGAATATTGATGACGCCATCTCCCGGCATACCACGGTCATTGACCAGATCAGTGGTCGGCACTAACCAGTCGGAAACATGAAACGCGAGGATGCGTTTTCCGGCACGCAGGATCTGACTGGCGAGATCCGGATCCCACCAGACGTGATAAACATCCACCGCCACGCCGAGGCCAAACTCACCATCGGGATCGAGTTCATCACACCAGTCCAGCGCCTGGCGTAACGTGCACAGGCAAGAGCGATCGGCAGCTGTCATCGGGTGCAGTGGCTCCAGCGCAATTGGCACGCCGACATCTTTCGAATGTGGCAGCAACTGGCGAATCCCTTGTTTTACTTGTTCCCGCGCTTCGTACAGATCTTTTGTGCCCGTTGGCAGACCGCCAACCACCTGCATATAACAGGCGGCGTTAAGCACCGCTGCGTCGTCCAGCGCCCGGCGGTTATCATCAATCGCCAGTTTGCGTTCCGCCAGTGTCGGCGCGGTGTAGTAAGTGCTACGGCACAAACCGGAAACGCTCATGTTACTGGCGGCAAGCTGGTGGGCGATTTGCTGGAGATCTTCACCTTGCAACTCCCTGCGCCAGGGAGCAATCGCGCCAATACCACGCGCGGCGCAGGCATCAATAATGGCGGGTAGCGGCGTTTTATAGCCCAGTGTTGCGGTATTGATACTGAATAAATCCGGGCGTTGTAACAGATCTCTCATGATTCAGCCTCAGAAGCGCGGCATACTTAAGCCGCCGTCGATGGCGACCGCCTGACCACAGGTGTAAATCAGTTTACCTTCCGCCATCGCGCGGACAGTGGAAGCAATATCAGCCGGATAACCCCAACGTCCCCACGGCACCAGACCTTTGGCAATCAGTTCGTCGTAATAAGCCGTTGCCGGAATAGTCATATCGGTTTTGATGAGACCAGGGCGCACTTCATAAACGCCAATTTGTTCATTACAAAGGCGAGCAGCAAACAGACGAGCAGCGGCAGAAACGGCGGTTTTGGCAATGGTGTATTCGCCGCGATTCATCGCCAGCATGATGGCGTTGATGGAACTGACGAAAATAATCGAGCGGTGCGGCAGTTCCGCTTCCGGTTTCGGCTGTGCCAGTAAGCGCTTACTGAATGCCTGAGCAAGGAAGAACGGCGCGCGGGTGTTAATGGCAATGTTTTGATCGAAGCTGTCTGGTTCGAGGTCGAGGAGGTCACCGCGTTTTTTCACTGAAATCCCGGCGTTATTGAGCAGGCAGTCCAGACGCCCCCACTGGTTTTGCGCCGCGTCGAGCATCTCTTCATGCAAGGAGAGATCGCCGACATCGGCAGGGAAGCAAATGACTTCCACGCCTTCTGCCAAACATTCTTGTTGTGTGATATGCAGTTTTTCTACGCTGTCGGCATCGGGACGATCGTTAATCAGCAGGTTAAACCCGCCACGAGCAAGCTCCAGCGCACAGCCCTTTCCAATACCACGAGCGGCTCCGGTAATCACGGCAACTGGACGAGTGGATTTCATACAATAACCCTCTTTTGAATATTGTTTTCTTTAGTGATGATTAGCTTGCGACTGGCAGGTAAAAAGATCAACCATCTAGTTGGTTGATCTGCGAGAGTGATCACAGGTAATTTGATAACTCAATGAAATTACGACTTTTATCCTTTTTGCTGTCGCTGAGATCAAATCCGGTTATGATAGCCATCACGAAGAGGAAGTGGGGAAGTGGAATGTATCTTGATACCAGTCACGCACAAAACCTGAAGGAAAAATTGCTGCTATGTGCGGTTAATGAATTTGCCGAATATGGTTATGAAGGGGCCAGAGTAGATAATATTGTTAAGGCAGCAGGGTGTAGTAAACAGACGGTTTATCACCACTTTGGTAATAAAGAAAATTTGTTTATTGAAGTACTGGAATATACCTGGAACGATATTCGCGAAAAAGAGAGAGAGCTTGACATTTCAGGGCTTTCTCCGGTTATTGCGATCGAGAAAATAATTGATTTTACTTGGGATTATTACATCAATAATCCGTGGTTTTTAAAAATTGTCCATAGTGAAAACCAAAGTAAGGGTGTGCATTATAAAAAATCAAAACGCCTCGCTGAAATTAACCATGCACATTTGCAGTCAATGGCTTCGTTATTAGAAGAAGGGCAGCGACAGAAAACCTTTAAGAAAGATATTGATCCCTTACAAATCAATATTAATATCGCCGCACTGGGTGCATATTATTTAATAAACCAGTACACACTGGGGATGGTTTATCACATTAGCATGGTTTCACCTGAGGCTTTGGAAGCCAGACGCAGAGTGATCAAAGAGACCATCCTGAGCTGGCTTTTGGTGAACCCTGCCCGTGGGTAATCAGCGTGCGCGGATGAAATTACCATCAGGTTGGCGGGTGAACAGTACTTGCTGATTATTTCCCGTATCAATGGTTAAGCCGGTAACCACCCCATTCGCATTTTGACGGATTTTAACAATCTGACCATTTTGCAGGTTACTGAGCGGTTTATCCGCGCCCTCGACCTGGGCCATAGCGTACACATCTGTAGGCGGCAAATTATGGTCGCGGAACAGCTGGGCAAGGGTCTTGCCTGGTTCTACGCGATATGTCCGCCACTGTTGATCGATACCACTTTCCGGTTGGAAAGATTGTGTCTCTGCAACAGGTGGCTCTTCAGGTTGACCTTCCTGAATAGGTTCCGGCGCGACCGGGGCGACCTGATCCGGATCGTTTTGCGGCGTCACTAAATGTGCCTGTAGCTGTGCTTCACCTAGGGGGGGTGATTGCATATCTAACTGCGCTTCGCGGGTGACAACAGGCATCTGGCGTGTTTCATCTCCAGGCAGAAGAATACCGATAATCAGCACTATTGCCGCAATAATGATTCCCCGGCGATGCATCGGCGGCAACGGGTCCATGAGGCGAAAGTTATCTGGTGCGTGCCAGATTTTCACCAGAGTTGGTTTTAGTTCAAAGCGCCCAGGCATGGTTTTCCTCCAGCTCCGCGTCGTGTTCCTCAATCATAGCGCAGTAATAAGCTAACGCTATGATGTCCGTGGTATTACCGCTGTTTTTGTATTCATGCGGATTATCCCTATTGTTTCTGTTTCCCTGGGATTTGTCACTCATCCCGCGACAAAGTTTTACCAGAAGAAGCGTGGCTGATATCCTGCCCGCTACTTTATACCCTAAGAAAGGAAATACGATGCCCACCCCAACTTTTGACACCATCGAAGCGCAAGCAAGCTACGGCATTGGTTTGCAGGTAGGGCAACAACTGAGTGAATCTGGCCTGGAAGGGCTGCTGCCAGAAGCACTGGTTGCAGGTATTGCCGATGCGCTGGAAGGCAAACATCCGGCTGTTCCGGTTGATGTGGTGCATCGCGCGCTGCGTGAAATCCACGAGCGCGCCGATGCCGTTCGTCGTCAGCGTTTCCAGGCGATGGCTGCTGAAGGTGTGAAATACCTGGAAGAAAACGCCAAAAAAGAAGGTGTGAATAGCACCGAATCTGGCCTGCAATTCCGCGTGATCAACCAGGGTGAAGGCGCAATTCCGGCACGTACCGACCGCGTTCGTGTTCATTACACCGGTAAACTGATCGACGGCACCGTGTTTGACAGCTCCGTTGCTCGTGGTGAACCCGCTGAATTTCCGGTTAATGGCGTGATCCCTGGCTGGATTGAAGCACTGACTCTGATGCCGGTAGGTTCTAAATGGGAACTGACTATCCCGCAGGAACTGGCATATGGCGAGCGCGGCGCAGGCGCATCCATCCCTCCGTTCAGTACCCTGGTGTTTGAAGTCGAACTGCTGGAAATTCTCTAAGCAGCGCATTCTGTTCCCCTCGAACCAGAGGGGAGCAGGCATTCAGCAATAAACCCTTCAGTTTGCCAAACGGCGCTATTTTGTGTTGCAAAGACCCCGTAAGCGTGTATTTTTGTGAGCTGTTTCGCGTTATCACCGTGATATGACACTCACTTTAAACATAAAATTAACATTAGATCTAAATCTTAGTATTCATCCCGCGTATTGTTACCTAATATCGATGAGTCCCGATACAGATTCGTCGTATCATAGACTGACTAAAGGCCGTAGAGCCTGAACAACACAGACAGGTACAGGAAGAAAAAAACATGGTAGATCAGGTAAAAGTCGTTGCCGATGATCAGGCTCCGGCTGAACAGTCGCTACGGCGCAATCTCACAAACCGACATATTCAGCTTATTGCCATTGGCGGTGCCATTGGTACGGGGTTGTTTATGGGGTCCGGCAAAACGATTAGCCTTGCCGGGCCGTCGATCATTTTCGTTTATATGATCATTGGTTTTATGCTCTTTTTCGTGATGCGGGCAATGGGGGAATTGCTGCTTTCGAATCTGGAATACAAATCTTTTAGTGACTTCGCTTCCGATTTACTCGGGCCGTGGGCAGGATATTTCACCGGCTGGACCTACTGGTTCTGCTGGGTTGTAACCGGTATGGCAGACGTGGTGGCGATCACGGCTTATGCTCAGTTCTGGTTCCCCGATCTCTCCGACTGGGTCGCCTCGCTGGCGGTGATAGTGCTGCTGCTGACGCTCAACCTTGCCACCGTGAAAATGTTCGGTGAGATGGAGTTCTGGTTTGCGATGATCAAAATCGTCGCCATCGTGTCGCTGATTGTCGTCGGCCTGGTCATGGTGGCGATGCACTTTCAGTCACCGACTGGTGTGGAAGCGTCATTCGCGCATTTGTGGAATGACGGCGGCTGGTTCCCGAAAGGTTTAAGTGGCTTCTTTGCCGGATTCCAGATAGCGGTTTTCGCTTTCGTGGGGATTGAGCTGGTAGGTACAACAGCTGCGGAAACCAAAGATCCGGAGAAATCACTGCCACGCGCGATTAACTCCATTCCGATCCGTATCATTATGTTCTACGTCTTCGCGCTGATTGTGATTATGTCCGTGACGCCGTGGAGTTCGGTAGTCCCGGAGAAAAGCCCGTTTGTTGAACTGTTCGTGTTGGTAGGGCTGCCTGCTGCCGCAAGCGTGATCAACTTTGTGGTGCTGACCTCTGCGGCGTCTTCCGCTAACAGCGGCGTCTTCTCTACCAGCCGTATGCTGTTTGGTCTGGCGCAGGAAGGTGTGGCACCGAAAGCGTTCGCTAAACTTTCTAAGCGCGCAGTACCCGCGAAAGGGCTGACCTTCTCCTGCATCTGCCTGCTCGGCGGCGTGGTGATGCTGTATGTGAATCCCAGCGTGATTGGCGCGTTCACGATGATCACGACGGTTTCCGCGATTCTGTTTATGTTCGTCTGGACGATTATCCTTTGCTCGTACCTGGTGTATCGCAAACAGCGTCCTCATCTGCATGAGAAGTCGATCTACAAGATGCCGCTCGGCAAGCTGATGTGCTGGGTATGTATGGCGTTCTTTGTGTTCGTGATCGTGCTGCTGACACTGGAAGATGACACTCGCCAGGCGCTGCTGGTTACCCCGCTGTGGTTTATCGCGCTGGGGTTGGGCTGGCTGTTTATTGGTAAGAAGCGGGCTGCTGAACTGCGGAAATAACCGCATTATCATGCTGGATGGCGCAATGCCATCCAGCTTTTAGATCACTCACCCGCTAGGGCGCGTGGGAACAGTACATTGTTTTCCAGACTGATGTGATCCATCAGGTCATCAATCAGTTCATTAATGCCGTTATACATCGCTTTCCAGGTGGTGCAGGCTTCTGGCGGCGGTGTGACGTTATTGGTAGTGTGTTTGATCACTTCCAGCAGTTCGCCCGCTTCATCGTGCTCGCTTTCCATTACGCTGATTGGCCCCATTGCCTGGCTGCCCATGCCTTGTTTGATCATCGGGAAGAGGATCTGCTCTTCTTTCATCATGTGGCTGGAAAGCTCTTCATGCAGCATAGTCAGGTATTTTGTCAGCCCTTTTGGCACGCTCGGTTTGTCGGCGTGAACGCGCTCGACTTTAGTCGCTTGCAGGATCAGCTCCGGCAGCTGCTCGCGGTGACGATCGTGGTAGCGCACGATGATATGGTCAATGATTTCTGCCAGCGGGGCGCTACGCCAGTCTTTCTCAATCGGTTGTTCAGCAAGCTTTGCCAGTTCAGCTTCAATGACCTCAACATCCAGTTCTTTACGTGCCGCCGCGCGCGACAGCGTCTGCTTACCGCCACAGCAGTAATCCATATCATATTTACGAAACAGAGCTGAAGCGCGAGGAATAGAGAGCGCCAGTTCACCTAAAGGTTGGTCGCGATAAGCCATAGCTGATACCTCATTCTTAATAAGATAAGATGTATTTTAAATGCATCTTTAAGGCAAAAGCTATAACCCTTACGTAGCAGAGGCTTATTTAACTCACTGCCAGCGTGTCAACTTTCTGAGACAGATTCAGTTAAAGGTTTTTCTGGTTTTGCTCTGACCGCAATGACCACGCCAATCACTAACAGCGCGATACCGCTCAGCGTCATTAGCGGCGGCATTTGCTGGCGGAGTAAAAAGGTGTACAGCAAACCTGCCAGCGTTTCGAAAACAATCAGCGGCCCGAGAATCACTGTCGGTAATCGCTGGCTGGCGACGTTCCAGCAGAGTGCGCCAACCCATGAGCAAAGCACGGCTATCGCAACCATCAGACTAATAAACACCAGCGGACGGGGGCCAAAAGGTAAGGAGAAGTCCGGCGTTTGTATATTCAGCCAGTAACAGGCGACGAGATAGCCGATGAGAGAAACCGGCAGCGTGACCAGCGCCTGCGCCGTCGCCCACATCATCGGATGTTTGTCGGGATTTTCCCGCAGCCAGCGGGCGTTGCGCAGGGCATACCATGCCCAGCAGACCACGGAAACTAACGCTAGCACGATGCCAGAGGTATAACGTGCCCAGTCAAAATCGGGGAGTCCGTGGTTTAACTCAGCAATATTCACACTCGCCAGGCCGATGCCAATACAAATCAGTGCCGGGGCGAGTTTTCCCCACGCGAGTTTGCCGTCGCGCTGGCTATAAAGCAGATTGGCAAAGACAGGAATGACCACCGGCAGGGTGCCGATAATCATCGTGGAAACAGGCGCGCCAGTACGTTGAATGGCACTGGCAAGGCAGAAGTAATAAATGAGGTTGCCCATCATAGTGAGCATCAAGGCGGTAAGCCAGTCCCGACGCGCCAACTGACGCAGACGCACGCGTCCCAGCCAGGCAATGGGCAGCGCAATTAACCCTAACGCCAGATAACGCCCCATCGACTGCAACATCGCCGGGTATTCCGGTACGATCAACGGCCCGACAAAAATAAGCCCCCACATCAACCCTGCTAACAGGGCGTACAGCACGCCGCTAATCATTACTGGCATCCATTGGTCTGTCGGAAGAAAGTTCAGGAAGCAGACATGATTGCTCCCGGCATCCCGTCATTATCAGAGAGGATGCGGGAGGATGCCACTTTAATTAACTAGTTATTAACATTAAAAAGATGGCTTACGCTTTCGGCTAACGTTGTCGTTGGGCGGCCAATCAATTTGCTAAGCGTTTTGCTGTTATCAAACAGACCACCTTTCGATGCGCCAACGTCAGAATCCGCCAGCATATCCGCCAGTCCGTCGGGCAGTCCGACGCTTTTCAGTGCCGCGGCGAAATCGGCTTCGCTCAGATTTTGATAGGTAACGGATTTTCCGCTCTGTTTGGTCAGCTCTGCCGCTAACTGTGTCAACGTCCAGGCACTATCGCCCGCCAGTTCGTAAACCTTGCCTTCGTGACCGGCTTCGCTAATCACGCGTGCCGCAGCTGCCGCATAATCTGCCCGCGTTGCTGAGGCGATTTTGCCATCGCCCGCCGCACCGATAAATACGCCGTGTTCCAGTGCTGCCGGGGCGCTGGCGAGGTAGTTTTCGGTGTACCAGCCGTTGCGCAGCAGGGTGTAAACGATGCCAGAATCAGCCAGCATTTTCTCCGTCTCGATGTGCTCATCGGCGAGGCCGGGCGGGGAGGTATCTGCATGTAGCAGGCTGGTATAAGCGATAAATTTCACGCCAGCCGCCTTTGCGGCATTAATAACATTACGATGCTGCGGGGCACGTTGACCCACTTCGCTGGAAGAGATCAGCAGTAGTTTTTCCACTCCCTGAAGTGCAGATGTCAGTGCGGCTTCATCGCCGTAGTCAGCCTGACGCACGGTAATGCCTTGTGCTGCCAGGGCCTGGGCTTTTGCCGGATTACGAACGATAGCCACTATTTGGCTGGCAGGAACCGTTTTCATCAAGGATTCAATAACATAGTGACCAAGTTGGCCAGTGGCACCAGTAATAGCGATCATGGGAAGTCTCCATCGTTTTGTCTTGTGTTTAAATACGCTAACACCTAAACTTACTTTTAGTAAGTACGTACAAAAAGGTAAGTATGAAATGAGTCAGGTTAGCCTGTCGCAACAACTGAAAGAGGGTAATCTCTTTGCGGAACAGTGCCCGTCGCGCGAGGTGTTGAAACACGTCACCAGCCGTTGGGGGGTATTGATTCTGGTGGCGCTACGCGAAGGTACTCATCGCTTTAGCGACCTGCGGCGCAAAATCGGTGGGGTGAGTGAAAAGATGCTTGCGCAGTCGTTACAGGCGTTAGAACAGGATGGTTTTCTTAACCGTATCGCGTATCCGGTGGTGCCGCCGCATGTGGAATACAGCCTCACGCCGCTGGGCGAGCAGGTGAGCGAAAAGGTTGCTGCACTGGCGGACTGGATTGAGTTGAATTTGCCCGAGGTGTTGGCGGTGCGGGATGAACGTGCGGCATAACTGCCGGATGCGCTGAGCTTATCTGGTCTACGGTGCATGGCTTGTAGGGCGGATAAGATGCGCCAGCATCGCATCCGCCAATAAATGCCGGATGCGGTTGATGATTTATAGGCCGAAAAAGAAGTGTTTTACTTACTCAAATCCACCTGATAAATCGCAAACCCGATATCATCGGTCGCGACTTTATTCATCGGATATTGCCCTTTCTCTTTAATAAACGCTGCGGCTTTATCTGACGGAGAAGTTTCGAAACGGATATCCAGTTTCTTATCGCCAGCTATCGGTGCTAAACGCCAGTTGTTATCTGCCGCCGGGTGAATTTCCCCCGCACGTTTCGACTCATCAGCAATCCAAGCTGCCAGCACCGAGCGGTTCTCATCCGGTGAAGCAAAAGCGATATGGCTGTCGCCCGTACCGGCAAATTTGCCGCCGTAAGCGCGATAGTTATTGGTGGCAACGAGGAACATGGCGTTCGGATCAATCGGCTTGCCATTAAAGGTCAGGTTCTTAATCCTTTCCGCATTGGCATTAATCATCTGGCACTCGCCGTCATAACGGGCAGGCTGGGTAACATCAATCTGATAATTCACACCATCAATCACATCAAAGTTATAGGTGCGGAAACCATCCCAGTTGATGAGTGATTGCGGTTTCGTGCTGTTAGGATCAATCTGGTTAAACTGTCCGGCGGAGCACTCCAGCCACTCTTTCACCTCTTTACCGCTGGCTTTCACCACAATCAGCGTATTGGGGTAGAGATAAAGATCGGCGGCATTACGGAAGGTCAACTGGCCTTTTTCCACCTCCACATAGCTTGCCGGGTCATTTTTCCGACCACCAACTTTAAACGGTGCGGCAGCTGAAAGCACCGGCAGTTTTGCCAGATCCGGATCGCCCTGAATGTAATGTTCGACATACGCTTTTTGCGCGTTGTTCACTACTTGCACGGTCGGATCGTCCTGCACCAGCGCCAGATAGCTATACATATTGTCGGCAGATTTACCGATTGGCTTGCTGACGAACTGGCGTGTGGCATCGTGATCGGCTTTGAGTGTTTCTACCAGCTTGCTGTCTTCCGCCGCGAGGGATTTTTTATTAGCGATGTCGTAAATCGGCCGAGCTTCCGCTTTCGCCTGCGTCACCTGCCATTTACCGCTGTCATTACTGAGTTGTAAGTCGACCACCCCAAGATGATCGCCCCACATGCCCGGCATTACCGCCGGAACACCATTCAGCGTGCCTTTGGTGATATCAGCCCCTTCGATATCAGCAAAATCTTTACCCGGGAAAACGGCGTGAGCATGACCAAACATAATGGCGTTAACGCCCGGAATTTCACTGAGGTAATAAACTGAGTTTTCCGCCATCACTTTATACGGATCGGCAGACAGCCCGGAATGTGCCAGAACGACAACGACATCGGCACCTTTCTCGCGCATTTCAGGCACGTATTTGCGCACGGTTTCGGTAATATCATTCACCGTCACTTTCCCGGATAAATTAGCTTTATCCCAGCCCATGATTTGCGGCGGTACGACGCCAATATAGCCAATCTTCAGCGTCTGTTTTTTTCCGTCTTTATCGACCACTTCGGTGTCTTTAATTAAATACGGTGTAAACATTGGCTGTTTGGTTCTGGCGTCAATGACGTTGGCATTTACATAAGGGAATTTCGCTCCCGCCAGCGCATTTTTCAGGTAATCCAGACCGTAGTTAAATTCATGATTGCCGAGTGTACCGACCGTATAATCCAGCGTATTCAGCGCCTTATAAACCGGATGAACATCACCTGCTTTTAATCCTTTCGCCGACATGTAATCGGCCAGCGGACTCCCCTGAATCAAATCGCCGTTATCGACCAGTACGCTGTTTTTCACTTCATTGCGGGCATCGTTAATCAGGCTTGCCGTACGTACCAGTCCGAATTTTTCCGTGGCGGTGTCTTTGTAATAATCGAAATCCATCATGTTGCTATGCAGATCAGTGGTTTCCATGATACGCAGATCGACCGTCGCTGCATTCACACTGGCGGCAATCAGCGTGGCCAGGAGCGTTGCGCTAAACTTAATCATCAGGGACATCCTTTTATCATCGGGAATACGAAAGAAAAGGGAGAATAAACGTCTTACTTATAGAACAGTGAAGAATGCCACAATTTTACGCTTTGAAAATGATGACACTATCACAGTTGGCGCATTCATTAACGATAGGGTATAAGTAAAACAATAAGTTAACACCGCTCACAGAGACGAGGTGGAGAAATGTTAGATCAAGTATGCCAGCTTGCACGGAATGCAGGCGATGCCATTATGCAGGTCTACGACGGGACGAAACCGATGGACGTCGTCAGCAAAGCGGACAATTCTCCGGTAACGGCAGCGGATATTGCCGCACACACCGTTATCATGGACGGTTTACGTACGCTGACACCGGATATTCCGGTCCTTTCTGAAGAAGATCCTCCCGGTTGGGAAGTCCGTCAGCACTGGCAGCGTTACTGGCTGGTAGACCCGCTGGATGGTACTAAAGAGTTTATTAAACGTAATGGCGAATTCACCGTTAACATTGCGCTCATTGACCATGGCAAACCGATTTTAGGTGTGGTGTATGCGCCGGTAATGAACGTAATGTACAGCGCGGCAGAAGGCAAGGCCTGGAAAGAAGAGTGCGGTGTGCGCAAGCAGATTCAGGTCCGCGATGCGCGCCCGCCGCTGGTGGTTATCAGCCGTTCCCATGCAGATGCGGAGCTGAAAGAGTATCTGCAACAGCTTGGCGAACATCAGACCACGTCCATCGGCTCTTCGCTGAAATTCTGCCTGGTGGCGGAAGGACAGGCGCAGCTGTACCCGCGTTTCGGGCCAACGAATATTTGGGATACCGCCGCTGGTCATGCTGTGGCTGCGGCTGCCGGAGCGCACGTTCACGACTGGCAGGGTAAACCGCTGGATTACACTCCGCGCGAGTCGTTCCTGAATCCGGGGTTCAGAGTGTCTATTTATTAATTAATTTATGCAGCAGGTCCATCACTTGCTGCACCTCTTCCTGTGTGAGCGCCCCGTCTTTGGCCCATTGCACGCGACCATCCTTATCCAGCACCACTACAGCGGAACTTTCTTCATCCAGCTGCCAGGCACCGCGCGCGACGCCATTGCTATCGACAATAAACTGCGACCAGGGATAAAGCTTTTTATTACTCTCCAGACTGCTGCGCACAAACATGCCGGAACCCGGAATCGCGTCGTCGGTGTTAACAATGGTGGTGGTCTGGTAACGATCGTGCGGTAACTTCGCTGATTTAATCGCTTCAATCAGCGTCGCGTTTTTCTCTTTTGCTGAGGTGCGACCAGCAATATGTTGCAGTACTCTCACTTTTCCCACTAACTGCGCGCTGTTCCAGGTTTTGTAGCTAAACTGATCTTTATCAAGCACCAACTCGCCCCGATCGGTAATGCCAATCGGCGGCACTCGCTGACCGGTTTCGAACTGATGTGCGGAAGCCATCATCGGCAACAGCAGGCAGGTGAGTGCCAGAATCTTGCGTAGGGTCATGGTGTTTCCTTCTTATGATATGCAGGTGATCCGACCACTTGGGTCTGAGTTTTAATCATATGTGCTATTTATCGAATTTCCCGCAAGTGTGATGCCAGTTTGCGGTCAAGCGCACAAATCATATGAAAAATGAATGCTTATACTGAAGACCGCGCTTCGGTAAAAAGATAATTCTGAATAATTGTAACCTTTAGGTAAAAAAAGTTATACGCGGTGGAAACATTGCCCGGATAGTCTATAGTCACTAAGCATTAAAATTTGCGCCTCATAATAGTTGGGCCGATTGTGGCACCGCACAGGCGTAATACTCAGCAGGAGATAACAATGAAAATTTTCCAACGGTACAACCCACTTCAGGTGGCGAAGTACGTAAAGATCCTGTTCCGTGGACGGTTATACATCAAGGACGTTGGCGCTTTTGAATTTGATAAGGGTAAGATTCTTATCCCAAAAGTGAAGGATAAGCTGCATTTGTCAGTGATGTCCGAAGTTAACCGTCAGGTTATGCGTCTGCAAACAGAGATGGCTTAACCAAAGTGCTATGCAGTAATAAGACGGCTCCTGATTCAGGAGCCGTTGATGTTTCTGGGGGTTACGCGACGCTTTCTTCTTTATCTTTAGCGTCAGGCAGTTTTGGCGAAAGGGCGGTGGCCTTGCTGTCGATCCGGGTCACCAGCAGCTGGTCGATGCGGTAGTTATCGATATCCACCACTTCAAATTTGTAGCCGGCGAATTTCACCGAATCGGTGCGTTTCGGGATCTTACGCAGCATAAACATCATAAAGCCGCCGATGGTTTCGTAGTTGCCCGACTGCGGGAACTCGTCAATATCCAGCACGCGCATGACGTCGTCAATTGGGGTGCCGCCGTCAATCAGCCATGAGTTCTCATCACGGGCGACAATCTGCTCTTCCAGCCCCTGACCGACTAGATCGCCCATCAGCGTGGTCATCACGTCATTGAGGGTGATGATCCCCACCACCAGCGCGTACTCGTTCATGATCACCGCGAAGTCTTCACCTGCGGTTTTAAAACTTTCCAACGCCTCTGAAAGGGTTAACGTATCCGGCACAATCAGCGTGTTGCGAATTTGTACGCCGCTGTTCAGTGCCAGGCTTTGGTTAGCCAGCACGCGGTTCAGCAGGTCTTTAGAATCGACATAACCGATGATGTGGTCAATATCTTCATTACAGACGAGGAACTTAGAGTGCGGATGTTCCGCCACCTTATTCTTCAGACTTTGCTCATCTTCGTGGAGATCAAACCAAATCACGTTTTCACGCGGTGTCATTGAAGACGGAACGGTACGGGATTCCAGCTCAAAGACGTTTTCAATCAGCTCGTGTTCCTGTTTACGTAACACGCCCGCCAGCGCACCGGCTTCCACTACCGCGTAGATGTCATCAGAAGTGATGTCATCTTTACGTACCATTGGCAGTTTGAAAATACGGAAGATCATGTTCGCCAGGCCGTTGAAGAACCACACCAGCGGGGTGCAAACGTACAGGCAGAAGCGCATCGGGTTGATGATACGCAAAGCGACAGCTTCTGGCGCAATCATACCGATGCGTTTCGGGGTTAAATCCGCAAACAGGATAAACATGCCAGTCACTAACGAGAAAGAGAGAATAAAGCTCAGTTGCTCAGAGAGCTCTGCCGACATATAGCGGGAGAACAGGCTGTGAAAAGCTGGAGAAAATGCCGCATCACCGACGATACCGCCGAGAATCGCCACTGCGTTCAGACCGATTTGGACCACGGTAAAGAACATGCCGGGATTTTCCTGCATATTCAGAACGCGTTGGGCATTTATATTGCCTTCATCAGCCAGCAGTTTAAGTTTGATTTTGCGTGAGGCGGCAAGTGAGATCTCGGACATCGAGAAGAACGCACTTACAGCGATCAAGCAGAGTATGACTAAAATACTGTTTAACATATCTTATCCGACCTTTCAGGCCAGATCCTCGGAAGGGGAAGTTGATTAATTTGTGTGAAATACACATTGAAAGCCGATTCGAAGAAAGTGAACCGGCATTTTCAGTGGCTAGTATAGCGTAAGGTACTGTAAAGTCGCCAGAGGGTTAAAATTCAGACTGCTGATAAATGCAATACTGCCTGATGCGCTATGCCGATCAGGCCTACGCAGTCCTTGCAATATATTGAATTTGGACGATTTTGTAGGCCTGGTAAGGCGTTTACGCCGCATCTGGCATAAATAAAGCGCACTTTATCAACAATCTACATTTGTACCCGTAACGCTATGCTTCCGGTGGCAGACAGACGCCAATTCCGCCAATTCCACAGTAACCATACGGGTTTTTATGCAGATATTGCTGGTGGTCATCTTCGGCATAATAAAACGGTGTGGCGTTAGCGATTTCCGTGGTGATGTGACGATCATCATCGGCGGCAAGCATCGCCGCCTGAAAACGTTCCAGACTGGCGCGAGCTGCGGCATCCTGTTCTGGGGTCAGCGGATAAATCGCTGAACGATACTGCGTGCCGTGGTCATTGCCCTGACGCATTCCCTGGGCGGGATCGTGATTCTCCCAAAATACCTGTAGCAACTGCTCATAGCTGATGACGGAAGGATCGTAAACAATGCGTACCGCTTCGGCATGACCCGTATCACCGGAGCACACTTCCCGATAAGTCGGATTTGGCGTATAGCCTCCGGTATAGCCTGCGGCGGTGCTGTAAACGCCGGGTAACTGCCAGAACAGACGCTCCACACCCCAGAAACAACCCATCGCAAAAATGGCAATCTCCATTCCGTCAGGTACATTGGTCATTGAGTGACCGTTGACCGCATGCAGCGTGGCTACGGGCATCGGGGTGTTACGTCCAGGCAGGGCATCGGCGGGGGAAACCAGATGCTTTTTATCAAATAAACTCATGGTGTCGCTCTCCCGAAAATCGGTCATTGGGGTTAAGGTTGTAACAAGAGGCGTATTTGCACACAATAACCACCGTGAATAGGTCTAAAGTAAAACATAAGAAATATTTGGGGTTTAGTCTGCTTTTTAATCCATATTACTGGATTTTTGTTAAGCCGTTTAACGGCGTTCCAGGGGCAGGAAAAAAGGATATTCAGGAGAAAATGTGCGCTATATCCGACAGTTATGCTGTGTAAGCTTACTCTGCTTAAGCGGATCTGCCGTCGCCGCGAACGTCCGTCTACAGGTCGAGGGGTTATCGGGACAGCTGGAAAAGAACGTTCGTGCGCAGCTTTCTACGATTGAAAGTGATGAAGTGACGCCAGACCGTCGCTTTCGCGCACGCGTCGATGATGCCATCCGTGAAGGTCTGAAAGCGCTGGGTTATTACCAGCCGACCATTGAATTTGATCTCCGTCCACCGCCAAAGAAAGGGCGGCAGGTATTGATCGCCAAAGTCACGCCAGGTGTGCCGGTGTTAATTGGCGGCACCGATGTGGTATTGCGCGGCGGCGCGCGGACCGATAAAGACTATTTGAAATTGCTCGATACTCGCCCGGCTATTGGCACGGTGCTGAACCAGGGCGATTATGAAAATTTCAAAAAGTCCTTAACCGGCATTGCGTTGCGTAAAGGTTATTTCGATAGCGAATTTACCAAAGCGCAGCTGGGCATTGCGCTCGGCCTGCATAAAGCCTTCTGGGATATTGATTATAACAGTGGCGAACGTTACCGCTTTGGGCATGTGACCTTTGAAGGATCACAAATCCGCGATGAATACCTGCAAAATCTGGTGCCGTTTAAAGAGGGCGATGAGTACGAATCGAAAGATCTGGCGGAACTGAACCGCCGACTTTCTGCTACCGGCTGGTTTAACTCGGTGGTGGTGGCTCCACAATTTGATAAAGCGCGCGAAACGAAAGTATTACCCTTGACGGGCGTGGTTTCGCCGCGAACTGAAAACACCATCGAAACCGGGGTCGGTTACTCTACGGACGTGGGACCGCGCGTGAAAGCGACGTGGAAAAAGCCGTGGATGAACTCTTATGGTCACAGTCTGACCACCAGTACCAGTATTTCCGCGCCGGAACAGACCCTCGACTTCAGCTATAAAATGCCGCTGCTGAAGAATCCACTGGAACAATATTATTTGGTGCAGGGCGGTTTTAAGCGCACTGACCTGAACGATACCGAATCTGACTCCACTACGCTGGTGGCTTCTCGCTACTGGGATCTCTCCAGCGGCTGGCAGCGTGCCATTAACCTGCGCTGGAGCCTCGACCACTTTACCCAGGGTGAAATTACCAACACCACGATGCTGTTTTATCCTGGGGTGATGATTAGCCGCACGCGTTCTCGTGGTGGCCTGATGCCAACCTGGGGCGACTCGCAACGCTACTCTATCGACTACTCCAACACGGCCTGGGGCTCAGATGTCGATTTCTCCGTTTTCCAGGCGCAGAACGTCTGGATCCGCACACTGTACGATCGCCATCGTTTTGTGACACGCGGCACGCTGGGCTGGATTGAAACGGGTGATTTCGACAAAGTACCGCCGGATCTGCGTTTCTTCGCCGGGGGCGATCGCAGTATTCGCGGCTACAAATACAAATCTATCGCCCCGAAATACGCCAACGGTGACCTGAAAGGGGCCTCGAAGCTGATAACCGGATCGCTGGAATACCAGTACAACGTGACCGGAAAATGGTGGGGCGCGGTGTTTGTCGATAGTGGCGAAGCGGTAAGCGATATTCGCCGCAGCGACTTTAAAACCGGTACCGGGGTCGGCGTACGCTGGGAATCGCCGGTCGGGCCAATCAAACTCGATTTTGCCGTACCGGTCGCGGATAAAGACGAGCACGGGTTACAGTTTTACATCGGTCTGGGGCCAGAATTATGAGTTTATGGAAAAAAATCAGCCTCGGCGTGGTTATCGTTATCTTACTGTTGCTGGGATCGGTGGCGTTTCTGGTGGGCACCACCAGCGGCCTGCATCTTGTATTTAAAGCGGCGGATCGCTGGGTGCCAGGACTGGATATTGGCAAGGTCACCGGCGGCTGGCGCGATCTCACCTTGTCTGACGTTCGTTATGAGCAGCCAGGCGTGGCGGTAAAAGCGGGTAATCTGCATCTGGCGGTCGGTCTTGAGTGCCTGTGGAACAGTAGCGTTTGTATTAATGACCTGGCGCTGAAAGACATTCAGGTCAACATCGACAGTAAAAAAATGCCCCCTTCTGAACAGGTTGAAGAAGAGGAAGATAGCGGTCCGCTGGATCTCTCCACGCCGTATCCCATCACCCTGACACGGGTGGCGCTGGATAACGTCAACATCAAGATTGATGACACCACGGTATCGGTGATGGACTTCACCTCCGGCCTGAACTGGCAGGAGAAAACCCTGACCCTGAAACCGACGTCGCTGAAAGGCCTGTTGATTGCCCTGCCGAAAGTGGCGGAAGTGGCGCAGGAAGAAGTGGTCGAACCGAAAATTGAAAATCCGCAGCCGGATGAAAAGCCGCTCGGCGAAACGTTGAAAGATCTCTTTTCTCGTCCGGTATTGCCGGAAATGACCGACGTGCATTTGCCGCTTAACCTGAACATTGAAGAGTTTAAGGGCGAGCAGCTGCGCGTGACGGGCGACACGGACATCACCGTGAACACCATGCTGCTGAAAGTAAGCAGCATCGACGGTAATACTAAACTGGACGCCCTGGATATCGATTCCAATCAAGGGATCGTCAACGCCAGCGGCACGGCACAGCTGTCAGACAACTGGCCGGTGGATATCACCCTCAACAGCACACTAAACGTGGAGCCGTTGAAAGGTGAAAAAGTGAAGCTGAAAGTGGGCGGCGCGCTGCGCGAACAGCTGGAGATTGGCGTTAACCTTTCCGGTCCGGTGGATATGGATTTACGCGCCCAGACGCGACTGGCGGAAGCTGGATTGCCGCTCAACGTGGAAGTGAACAGCAAACAGCTTTACTGGCCGTTCACTGGTGAGAAGCAGTATCAGGCGGATGATCTGAAACTGAAACTTACCGGCAAAATGACCGATTACACGCTCTCTATGCGTACGGCAGTGAAGGGACAGGAGATCCCGCCCGCGACTATTACCCTCGACGCGAAAGGTAATGAACAGCAGGTCAATCTCGACAAACTCACCGTTGCGGCGCTGGAAGGCAAAACTGAACTCAAGGCGTTGCTCGACTGGCAACAGGCCATTAGTTGGCGCGGTGAGCTAACGCTTAATGGCATTAACACCGCCAAAGAGTTCCCGGAGTGGCCGTCGAAACTCAATGGCTTGATTAAAACCCGCGGTAGCCTGTACGGCGGCACCTGGCAGATGGAGGTGCCAGAACTGAAGCTGACCGGTAACGTCAAACAGAACAAAGTGAACGTTGACGGCACGCTGAAAGGCAACAGTTATATGCAGTGGATGATCCCAGGGCTTCATCTGGAACTGGGGCCAAACAGTGCCGAAGTGAAAGGCGAGCTGGGGGTAAAAGATCTCAATCTTGATGCCACCATCAACGCGCCGGGGCTGGATAACGCGCTGCCGGGGCTTGGCGGTACAGCGAAAGGGCTGGTGAAAGTACGCGGCACGGTGGAAGCGCCACAACTACTGGCAGATATCACCGCGCGCGGCCTGCGCTGGCAGGAACTTTCCGTGGCGCAGGTTCGCGTGGAAGGCGACATTAAATCCACCGATCAGATCGCCGGGAAACTCGACGTACGCGTTGAGCAAATTTCGCAGCCGGATGTAAATATCAACCTCGTCACCCTGAATGCCAAAGGCAGCGAAAAGCAGCACGAGCTACAGTTGCGGATTCAGGGCGAGCCTGTCTCCGGGCAGCTTAATCTGGCAGGAAGTTTTGATCGCAAAGAAGAACGCTGGAAGGGAACTCTTAGCAATACCCGCTTCCAGACGCCGGTCGGCCCGTGGTCGCTGACCCGCGATATTGCGCTGGATTACCGCAATAAGGAGCAAAAAATCAGCATCGGGCCACACTGTTGGCTTAACCCGAATGCGGAGCTGTGCGTGCCGCAAACTATCGATGCGGGGGCCGAAGGGCGTGCGGTGGTGAATCTCAACCGCTTCGACCTCGCCATGCTGAAACCGTTTATGCCAGAAACCACTCAGGCCAGCGGTATCTTCACGGGTAAAGCGGATGTTGCCTGGGACACCACGAAAGAGGGGCTGCCGCAGGGCAGTATCACCCTTTCGGGGCGTAACGTGCAGGTAACGCAAACCGTCAACGATGCGGCGCTGCCCGTGGCGTTTCAGACGCTGAATCTGACGGCGGAATTGCGTAACAACCGTGCCGAATTGGGCTGGACCATCCGCCTGACCAATAACGGCCAGTTTGATGGACAGGTGCAGGTGACCGATCCGCAAGGCCGCCGTAATCTTGGTGGCAACGTCAATATCCGTAACTTCAACCTTGCGATGATAAACCCCATCTTTACCCGTGGGGAAAAAGCAGCGGGGATGGTGAGTGCCAACTTGCGTCTGGGTGGTGATGTGCAAAGCCCGCAGTTGTTTGGTCAGCTTCAGGTTACGGGTGTGGATATCGACGGCAACTTTATGCCGTTTGATATGCAACCGAGCCAGCTTGCGGTCAACTTTAACGGTATGCGCTCGACGCTTGCCGGTACAGTACGGACCCAGCAGGGTGAAATCTACCTGAACGGTGATGCCGACTGGAGCCAAATTGAAAACTGGCGGGCGCGGGTAACGGCGAAAGGCAGTAAAGTGCGGATCACCGTGCCGCCGATGGTACGAATGGATGTATCGCCAGATGTTGTATTCGAGGCTACACCAAACCTGTTTACCCTCGATGGTCGCGTGGATGTCCCTTGGGCGCGCATCGTGGTGCACGATCTGCCGGAAAGCGCAGTAGGCGTCTCCAGCGATGTGGTGATGCTTAACGATAACCTGCAACCGGAAGAGCCGAAAACGGCGTCGATTCCGATTAACAGTAACCTGATTGTCCACGTTGGCAATAATGTGCGCATTGACGCCTTTGGCCTGAAAGCGCGGCTGACGGGCGATCTTAACGTCGTTCAGGACAAACAAGGGCTGGGCCTGAACGGGCAGATCAACATCCCTGAAGGGCGCTTCCATGCCTATGGTCAGGATCTGATTGTGCGTAAGGGTGAGTTACTGTTCTCTGGTCCGCCGGATCAACCGTATCTTAATATTGAAGCTATTCGTAACCCGGATGCTACAGAAGACGACGTAATCGCCGGAGTTCGCGTCACTGGTCTGGCGGACGAACCGAAAGCGGAGATCTTCTCTGACCCGGCGATGTCGCAACAAGCTGCATTGTCTTATTTGCTACGTGGACAAGGGCTGGAGAGCGATCAGAGCGACAGTGCGGCAATGACCTCGATGCTGATTGGTCTGGGGGTTGCGCAAAGTGGCCAGATTGTGGGTAAAATCGGCGAGACGTTTGGCGTAAGCAATTTAGCGCTCGACACCCAGGGAGTAGGCGACTCCTCCCAGGTAGTGGTCAGCGGCTATGTATTGCCAGGTCTGCAAGTGAAATATGGCGTGGGTATATTTGACTCTATAGCAACACTCACGTTACGTTATCGCCTGATGCCTAAGCTATATCTGGAAGCCGTGTCTGGTGTAGACCAGGCACTGGATTTGCTCTATCAGTTCGAGTTTTAGCAATGCGAATATTTGTCTACGGCAGTTTACGCCACAAACAAGGCAACAGTCACTGGATGACCAATGCCCAGTTACTGGGCGATTTCAGTATCGATAACTACCAGTTGTATAGCCTGGGCCACTATCCAGGCGCAGTTCCGGGGAACGGAACAGTACACGGTGAAGTTTATCGTATTGACAACGCCACGCTGGCCGAACTTGATGCCTTGCGCACCAGGGGCGGTGAATACGCGCGCCAGTTGATTCAGACGCCGTACGGGAGTGCATGGATGTACGTTTATCAACGACCCGTCGATGGATTAAAGCTAATTGAAAGCGGCGACTGGTTAGACAGGGATAAGTAACCATATGCATACGCCACCTTCGGGTGGCGTTGTTTTTTGCGAGACGACTCGCATTCTGTTTTGTAATTCCCTCACCCTTTGCTTTTCTCTCCGAGCCGCTTTCCATATCTGTTAACGCATAAAAAACTCTGCTGGCGTTCACAAATGCGCAGGGGTAAAACGTTTCCTGTAGCACCGTGAGTTATACTTTGTATAACTTAAGGAGGTGCAGATGCGTATTACCATAAAAAGATGGGGGAACAGTGCAGGTATGGTCATTCCCAATATCGTAATGAAAGAACTTAACTTACAGCCGGGGCAGAGCGTGGAAGCGCAGGTGAGCAACAACCAACTGATTCTGACACCCATCTCCAGGCGCTACTCGCTTGATGAACTGCTGGCACAGTGTGACATGAACGCCGCGGAACTTAGCGAGCAGGATGTCTGGGGTAAATCCACCCCTGCGGGTGACGAAATATGGTAAAGAAAAGTGAATTTGAACGGGGAGACATTGTGCTGGTTGGCTTTGATCCAGCAAGCGGCCATGAACAGCAAGGTGCTGGTCGACCTGCGCTTGTGCTCTCCGTTCAAGCCTTTAATCAACTGGGAATGACGCTGGTGGCCCCCATTAGGCAGGGCGGAAATTTTGCCCGTTATGCCGGATTTAGCGTTCCTTTACATTGCGAAGAAGGCGATGTGCACGGCGTGGTGCTGGTGAATCAGGTGCGGATGATGGATCTACGCGCCCGGCTGGCAAAGCGTATTGGTCTGGCTGCGGATGAGGTGGTGGAAGAGGCGTTATTACGCTTGCAGGCGGTGGTGGAATAAGGTGTGTTTATTTATCGCTGGCATAAAAAAACCCTTACTAACCGAAGCTCGGCGTTCAGGGTTATTGCGCTAGAAGAACTTATTTATTCTTTGCGCGCTCGAAGGAAGCAACGATTTCAGCTTTAGCGGCTTCTGCGTTTTCCCAACCTTCAACTTTCACCCACTTGCCTTTTTCGAGGTCTTTGTAGTGCTCGAAGAAGTGAGCGATCTGCGCTTTCAGCAGCTCTGGCAGATCGTTAACGTCTTTAATGTGATCGTATTCTTTGCTCAGCTTGCTGTGCGGAACCGCAACCAGTTTCGCATCTTCACCGGCTTCGTCGGTCATTTTCAGAACGCCAACCGGACGGCAACGGATCACAGAACCCGGCTGCAGCGGGTACGGAGTCGGGACCAGTACGTCAACCGGGTCACCGTCCAGAGACAGGGTGTGGTTGATGTAACCGTAGTTGCACGGATAGAACATCGCGGTGGACATGAAGCGGTCAACGAACAGTGCGCCGCTCTCTTTGTCGATTTCGTATTTGATCGGATCTGCGTTAGCCGGGATCTCAATAACAACGTAGATGTCTTCCGGCAGATCTTTACCCGCAGGGACGTTGAGTAAGCTCATGTCTGTTTCCTTTAAAAATATGTGGCAAACAAGTGCCGAGTATTATAGCCAACTCGCGCCGAATGTCTTTGCTTGTTTTCGTCTTCATTTTCCTTTTTCGCCAGTTTTAAGACGGTATACAGAGCAGGAAAATCCATAACCGTAGCCGCATTTTTCATAGTGAGATGAAAGCGATTACAAACTTGTGATTAACGTTTTATTTACTTTTTTGAAGTGTGATGTAACGCAATCCGTTACATAACGAATTGTCTATAGTTTTTTCGCGAACATCTTTTCACCAATAATAATTACCCCGACGAGGACAACCCTATGTGGAAACGCTTACTTGTAGTCTCTGCAGTCTCGGCAGCCATGTCGTCTATGGCGTTGGCCGCTCCATTAACCGTAGGATTTTCGCAGGTCGGATCGGAATCCGGCTGGCGCGCTGCAGAAACCAATGTAGCGAAAAGTGAGGCCGAAAAACGCGGAATTACGTTGAAAATTGCTGATGGTCAGCAAAAGCAGGAAAACCAGATTAAAGCGGTACGTTCCTTCGTTGCACAAGGGGTGGATGCGATCTTTATCGCTCCGGTGGTCGCGACAGGTTGGGAACCGGTATTAAAAGAGGCGAAAGATGCCGAAATCCCGGTCTTCTTGCTCGACCGTTCCATCGATGTGAAAGACAAATCTCTCTATATGACCACCGTTACTGCCGACAACATCCTCGAAGGTAAGTTGATCGGTGACTGGCTGGTAAAAGAAGTGAATGGCAAACCATGCAACGTGGTGGAGCTGCAGGGCACTGTTGGGGCCAGCGTCGCCATTGACCGTAAGAAAGGCTTTGCCGAAGCCATTAAGAATGCGCCAAATATCAAAATCATCCGCTCGCAGTCAGGTGACTTCACCCGCAGTAAAGGCAAAGAAGTTATGGAGAGCTTTATCAAAGCGGAAAACAACGGCAAAAACATCTGCATGGTTTACGCCCATAACGATGACATGGTGATTGGTGCAATTCAGGCAATTAAAGAAGCGGGCCTGAAACCGGGCAAAGATATCCTCACGGGTTCCATTGACGGCGTACCGGATATCTATAAAGCGATGATTGATGGCGAAGCGAACGCCAGCGTTGAACTGACGCCGAACATGGCAGGCCCCGCTTTTGACGCGCTGGAGAAATACAAAAAAGACGGCACCATGCCTGAAAAGCTGACCCTGACCAAATCCACCCTTTATCTGCCTGATACCGCAAAAGAAGAGTTAGAGAAGAAGAAAAATATGGGGTATTGAGGGTTGCTATGCCTGATGCCGATTCGTAGGCCGGATAAGGCGCTCGCGCCGCATCCGGCGATGGTGCACTGAAGCCTGATGCGACGCTTACCGCGTCTTATCATGCCTACTGGGAGCACGCTTTACACCGGGGGAAACCATGACGACCGACCAACACCAGGAGATCCTCCGCACCGAAGGATTAAGTAAATTTTTCCCCGGCGTCAAAGCGTTAGACAACGTTGATTTCAGCCTGCGCCGTGGCGAAATCATGGCGCTGCTTGGTGAAAACGGGGCGGGAAAATCGACGCTAATCAAAGCATTAACCGGTGTATACCACGCCGATCGCGGCACCATCTGGCTGGAAGGCCAGGCTATCTCACCGAAAAATACCGCCCATGCACAACAACTCGGCATCGGAACCGTTTATCAGGAAGTCAACCTGCTACCCAATATGTCGGTCGCTGATAATCTATTCATAGGTCGCGAACCCAAACGTTTCGGCTTTCTACGCCGCAAAGAGATGGAAAAGCGTGCCACCGAACTGATGACATCTTACGGTTTCTCCCTCGACGTGCGTGAACCGCTTAACCGTTTTTCGGTGGCGATGCAGCAAATCGTCGCCATTTGCCGGGCTATCGATCTCTCCGCCAAAGTGCTGATCCTCGATGAACCCACCGCCAGCCTCGACACCCAGGAAGTAGAGTTACTGTTTGGCCTGATGCGTCAGTTGCGCGATCGCGGCGTCAGCCTGATCTTTGTCACTCACTTTCTCGATCAGGTCTATCAGGTCAGCGATCGGATCACCGTCTTACGCAACGGCAGTTTCGTAGGCTGTCGGGAAACGCGCGAGCTACCGCAGATCGAACTGGTAAAAATGATGCTGGGGCGCGAGCTGGATACCCACGAGCTACAGCGTGCCGGGCGAACATTGTTGAGCGACAAACCCGTTGCCGCGTTCAAAAATTACGGCAAAAAAGGAACGATCGCACCGTTTGATCTCGAAGTACGCCCCGGCGAGATCGTCGGCCTGGCAGGCTTGCTGGGATCCGGACGTACCGAAACCGCCGAAGTGATCTTCGGTATCAAACCTGCTGACAGCGGCACGGCGTTGATCAAAGGCAAACAGCAAAACCTGCGATCGCCACATCAGGCTTCGGTACTGGGCATCGGCTTCTGCCCGGAAGACAGGAAAACCGATGGCATCATCGCCGCCGCCTCGGTACGGGAAAATATCATCCTCGCTCTCCAGGCCCAGCGCGGCTGGCTACGACCCATTTCCCGCAAAGAGCAGCAAGAGATTGCCGAACGCTTTATCCGCCAGCTTGGCATTCGCACACCTTCAACTGAACAACCGATTGAATTTCTCTCTGGCGGCAATCAGCAAAAAGTGTTGCTTTCACGTTGGCTACTGACCCGACCGCAATTTCTGATCCTCGACGAGCCAACCCGCGGCATTGATGTTGGTGCCCACGCCGAGATCATCCGCCTGATTGAAACGCTGTGTGCTGACGGTCTGGCGCTGTTGGTGATCTCCTCCGAACTGGAAGAGCTGGTGGGCTATGCCGATCGGGTGATTATCATGCGCGATCGCAAACAGGTGGCGGAGATCCCGCTGGCAGAGCTTTCCGTTCCGGCGATCATGAACGCCATTGCGGCGTAAGGAGAACAGTGTGATGCCTCAATCTCTCCCGGACACTACGCCGCCGAAAAGGCGCTTTCGCTGGCCAACGGGAATGCCGCAGCTGGCGGCGCTATTGCTGGTGCTGCTGGTCGATAGCCTGGTAGCCCCGCATTTCTGGCAGGTGGTGCTTCAGGATGGGCGTTTGTTCGGTAGCCCTATCGACATTCTTAACCGTGCAGCTCCCGTTGCGTTACTGGCGATTGGTATGACGCTGGTGATCGCCACCGGTGGGATTGATCTCTCCGTAGGGGCGGTGATGGCTATCGCCGGAGCCACAACGGCTGCGATGACGGTCGCGGGATTCAGCCTGCCGATTGTTTTGTTAAGCGCCCTGGGCACCGGCATCCTGGCGGGATTGTGGAACGGCATACTGGTAGCGATCCTCAAAATTCAGCCGTTTGTCGCCACCCTGATCCTGATGGTCGCCGGGCGCGGCGTGGCGCAACTGATCACCGCCGGGCAGATCGTCACGTTTAACTCGCCGGATCTCTCATGGTTTGGCAGCGGATCGCTGTTGTTCCTGCCAACGCCGGTCATTATCGCGGTGCTGACGCTTCTCCTGTTCTGGCTGTTGACCCGCAAAACGGCGCTGGGGATGTTTATCGAAGCCGTTGGTATCAACATTCGGGCGGCAAAAAATGCCGGGGTAAACACGCGGATCATCGTCATGCTCACCTACGTGTTGAGCGGGCTGTGTGCGGCGATTGCGGGCATTATCGTGGCGGCGGATATTCGCGGTGCCGATGCCAATAACGCCGGGTTATGGCTGGAGCTGGACGCCATTCTTGCGGTGGTGATTGGCGGCGGATCGCTGATGGGCGGGCGCTTTAACCTGCTGCTCTCAGTCGTGGGGGCGCTGATTATTCAGGGGATGAACACCGGAATTTTACTTTCTGGCTTTCCGCCGGAGATGAACCAGGTCGTAAAAGCGGTGGTGGTGCTTTGTGTGCTGATTGTTCAGTCGCAACGCTTTATCAGTCTGATTAAAGGAGTACGTAGCCATGATAAAACGTAACTTGCCGCTGATGATCACCATCGGCGTCTTTGTGCTGGGCTATCTCTACTGCCTGACCCAGTTTCCCGGTTTTGCTTCCACAAGAGTGATCTGCAATATCCTGACCGATAACGCCTTTCTTGGGATAATCGCCGTTGGCATGACCTTTGTGATCCTCTCTGGCGGTATCGATCTCTCCGTCGGTTCGGTGATCGCCTTTACTGGCGTGTTTCTGGCAAAAGTGATTGGCGATTTCGGCCTCTCGCCGCTGCTGGCGTTTCCGCTAGTGCTGGTGATGGGCTGTGCCTTTGGCGCATTTATGGGGCTTTTGATCGACGCCCTGAAGATCCCGGCATTTATCATTACCCTGGCAGGAATGTTCTTTTTGCGCGGCGTCAGCTATCTCGTTTCAGAAGAGTCGATCCCGATAAACCATCCCATTTATGACACGCTCTCAAGCCTTGCGTGGAAAATCCCTGGCGGCGGTCGCTTAAGTGCGATGGGACTGCTGATGCTGGCGGTGGTGGTTATCGGCATATTCCTCGCGCATCGTACCCGTTTTGGTAATCAGGTATACGCCATTGGCGGCAACGCAACGTCGGCAAACCTGATGGGGATTTCTACCCGCAGCACCACTATTCGCATTTATATGCTCTCCACCGGACTGGCAACGCTGGCGGGGATTGTCTTCTCGATTTATACCTAGGCCGGATATGCGCTGGCGGGCGTAGGTGTGGAACTGGATGCTATCGCCTCAGTGGTAATTGGCGGTACGCTTTTGAGCGGTGGCGTTGGAACGGTATTAGGGACGCTTTTTGGCGTGGCGATTCAGGGGCTAATTCAGACTTATATCAACTTTGACGGTACGCTGAGTTCCTGGTGGACGAAAATCGCCATCGGCATTTTGCTGTTCATTTTTATTGCCTTACAGCGTGGATTAACGGTGCTGTGGGAGAATCGTCAGAGTTCGCCAGTGACAAGAGTCAATATTGCGCAGCGATAAAAACGCCTCTCCGTGTGGAGAGGCGCAGGAGATTACGCGTCCGGGAATTCACGGATAAAGCGTTCGACATCTTCAACCATATGGTCGTTGCCGACAAAGAACGAACGGCGCTGGTGCAGAGTTTCCGGGATGATATCCAGAATACGCTCTTTGCCATCGCTCGCTTTACCGCCCGCTTGTTCCGCCAGGAATGCCATCGGGTTGCACTCATACAGCAAACGCAGTTTGCCGTCCGGGTGGCTGGCGGTGCTTGGGTAGAGATAAATACCGCCTTTCAGCAGGTTACGGTGGAAATCCGCGACCAGTGAACCGATATAACGTGAGGTATACGGGCGGTTGGTGGATTTATCTTCTTCCTGGCAGAATTTAATGTACTTCTTCACCCCGTTCGGAAACTTAATGTAGTTTCCTTCGTTGATGGAGTAGGTTTTGCCTTTCTCCGGGAAGCGCATCCGTTCCTGGCACAGGCAGAAAACGCCCAGCGAAGGATCGTAAGTAAAGGCGTGAACACCGCATCCGGTGGTGTAAACCAGCATGGTAGAGGAGCCGTATACCACGTAACCTGCCGCAACCTGTTTGTTACCAGGCTGGAGGAAATCTTCTTCCGTTACCGGCGTGCCAACAGGCGTAACGCGGCGGTAGATGGAGAAAATGGTACCGACAGAGACGTTAACATCGATGTTGGACGAGCCATCCAGGGGGTCCATCAGCACCACGTATTTTGCGTGTTCACAGCCTTCAAAGACGACAATCTCATCTTCTTCTTCAGAGGCAATGCCCGCAACGATATCGCGTGCTTTCAGTGCGGCTTTCAGTTTTTCATTAGCGAACAAGTCGAGTTTCTGCTGAACCTCGCCCTGCACGTTCTCAGCACCGCTGGCACCCAGGATATCAACCAGTCCTGCTTTGTTGATATCGCGATGGATAATCTTGGCGCCCAGTTTTATTGCCGACAGCAAAGCAGTGAGCTCACCGGTAGCATGAGAAAACTCGTGCTGCTTTTCGACAATAAATTCACCTAACGTTTTCATAAAACTTTCCCTGCAATGTTTATGGAGTAAAGCGACCGCAACAATCTTAACAAATAATCTCAATGTTGCGCTCAGGTGAATCGCGCCAGCAAATTGCGGATTATCCTGAAATGCGTTTCTCACTTGCCCGACATATGCGTAAAATGAGCGGCAGATTAAAAAAGGATAGTGACGTATGCGCATTCATATTTTAGGAATTTGTGGCACATTTATGGGCGGTCTGGCGATGCTGGCGCGCCAGTTAGGCCATGAAGTAACGGGTTCGGACGCCAATGTGTATCCGCCGATGAGCACCTTACTTGAGAAGCAAGGCATTGAGCTGATTCAGGGTTACGATGCCAGCCAGCTCGATCCGCAGCCGGATCTGGTGATTATTGGCAACGCCATGACCCGTGGAAATCCGTGTGTGGAAGCGGTACTGGAAAAAAACATCCCTTATATGTCAGGTCCACAGTGGCTGCACGATTTTGTGCTGCGCGACCGCTGGGTGCTGGCCGTTGCCGGTACACACGGCAAAACTACCACCGCGGGAATGGCGACCTGGATTCTGGAACAGTGCGGTTACAAACCGGGATTTGTGATCGGCGGTGTGCCGGGGAACTTTGAGGTTTCGGCGCGTCTGGGCGAAAGCGACTTCTTTGTTATCGAAGCGGATGAGTATGACTGCGCCTTCTTCGACAAACGCTCTAAATTTGTCCATTACTGCCCGCGTACGCTGATCCTCAACAACCTTGAGTTCGATCACGCCGATATCTTTGACGACCTGAAAGCGATCCAGAAACAGTTCCACCATCTGGTGCGTATCGTTCCGGGGCAGGGCCGTATTATCTGGCCGGAAAATGACATCAACCTGAAACAGACCATGGCGATGGGCTGCTGGAGCGAGCAGGAGCTGGTGGGTGAGCAGGGTCACTGGCAGGCGAAAAAGCTGACCACTGACGCTTCTGAATGGGAAGTCTTGCTGGATGGCGAAAAAGTGGGCGAAGTGAAATGGTCGCTGGTGGGCGAACATAATATGCACAATGGCCTGATGGCGATTGCGGCGGCTCGCCATGTTGGTGTAGCGCCTGCAGATGCCGCTAACGCGCTGGGTTCGTTTATTAACGCTCGTCGCCGTCTGGAGTTGCGTGGTGAAGCGAATGGCGTGACGGTATATGACGATTTTGCCCATCACCCGACGGCAATTCTGGCAACGCTTGCGGCGCTGCGTGGCAAAGTTGGTGGTACGGCGCGCATTATTGCTGTGCTGGAGCCGCGCTCGAATACCATGAAAATGGGGATCTGCAAAGACGATCTGGCACCTTCATTAGGTCGTGCCGATGAAGTCTTCCTGCTGCAACCGGCGCATATTCCGTGGCAGGTGGCAGAAGTGGCAGAAGCCTGCGTTCAGCCTGCACACTGGAGTGGCGATGTGGATACGCTGGCAGATATGGTGGTGAAAACCGCTCAGCCTGGCGACCATATTCTGGTCATGAGCAACGGCGGTTTTGGTGGGATCCATCAGAAACTGCTGGATGGTCTGGCGAAGAAGGCGGAAGCTGCGCAGTAATTCGGCCTCAGCCTGAGATAGCATTGCCGGATAAGGCGTTTACGCCGCATCCGGCATTTGAGCATAGTGCCTGATGCGACGCTTGATGCGTCTTATCCGGCCTACAGGTGCACCGCATCCGGCAAACCATACTCACATCAACAACGAAAATTACCCTTCATTCTCCGCCAGTTCGCGCAGATACTGGAAAATCTGGCGTGCGGATTTCGGCGGCTTATTCCCTTCTTTCTCTTTCTTCGCGTTACGGATCAGAGTACGCAGCTGCTGACGATCGGCATCGGGCCACAGATTCAATACTTCAGCGATGGCGTCATCACCTTGATCGATCAGACGATCGCGCAGGTTTTCCAGTTTATGGAACAGCACCACCTGCTGGTTGTGACGGTTTTTCAGCTTATCCAGCGCCTGACGAATAGGCTCTACGTCGCGCTGGCGCAGCATCTTACCGATGAGCTGCAACTGGCGGCGGCGACCTTCCATCTTAATACGCTGGGCGAGCTCAATAGCCGCGCGCAGATCCGCATCTAACGGGATCTTATCCAGCGCGTTTTTCCCCAGATCAACAATTTCCGCGCCAAGGCGTTTTAGCTCCTCGGCATCACGTTTAATTTCACTTTTACTGACCCAGATAATTTCATCGTCTTCGTCTTCGATGTCATCACCGGGAACGTCGTCGAGCCAGTCTTCGGGCTGCTTAGTCATCTCAGGCTCCTTAAAAAAAGAGGCTAATGTTACCAGTTAAGATGCGCACTGAAAAACGGTTCTCTGTTAGACTTCAGAGAAACTCTCTACATTATGGCACTTGCAATGAAAGTAATCTCTCAAGTTGAAGCGCAGCGCAAGATTCTGGAAGAAGCAGTTTCCACTGCGCTGGAGTTGGCCTCAGGCAAATCGGACGGTGCGGAAGTTGCCGTCAGCAAGACCACCGGCATTAGCGTAAGCACGCGTTATGGTGAAGTGGAGAATGTTGAATTCAATAGCGATGGCGCGCTGGGGATCACTGTTTATCACCAGAACCGCAAAGGTAGCGCATCATCCACCGATTTAAGCCCGCAGGCCATTGCCCGCACCGTACAGGCGGCGCTGGATATTGCCCGTTATACCTCGCCAGATCCCTGTGCCGGCGTGGCAGACAAAGAGCTGCTGGCCTTTGACGCACCAGATCTCGACTTGTTCCACCCTGCGGAAGTTTCCCCGGATGAAGCCATTGAACTGGCGGCCCGCGCAGAACAGGCGGCATTGCAGGCGGACAAACGCATTACCAATACCGAAGGCGGCAGTTTTAACAGCCACTACGGTGTCAAAGTTTTTGGCAACAGCCACGGCATGTTGCAGGGTTACTGCTCTACGCGTCATTCACTCTCCAGCTGTGTAATTGCCGAAGAAAATGGCGATATGGAGCGTGATTACGCCTACACCATTGGTCGTGCGATGAGCGATCTGCAAACGCCAGAGTGGGTTGGGGCCGACTGTGCTCGCCGTACTTTATCGCGCCTGTCACCGCGTAAACTCTCCACCATGAAAGCGCCAGTCATTTTTGCCAATGAAGTGGCAACCGGGCTTTTTGGCCATCTGGTGGGGGCGATAGCGGGTGGCTCGGTTTACCGTAAATCTACCTTTCTGCTGGATTCGCTGGGTAAACAAATTCTGCCGGACTGGCTGACCATTGAAGAGCATCCGCATCTGCTGAAAGGGCTGGCGTCGACGCCATTCGACAGCGAAGGTGTGCGCACCGAGCGTCGCGATATTATTAAAGATGGCATCCTGACTCAGTGGCTGCTGACCAGCTACTCGGCGCGGAAACTGGGGCTGAAAAGCACCGGACATGCGGGCGGTATTCACAACTGGCGGATTGCCGGACAAGGGCTAAGCTTCGAACAAATGCTCAAAGAGATGGGCACCGGGCTGGTGGTGACGGAGCTGATGGGCCAGGGCGTGAGTGCCATTACCGGTGATTATTCCCGTGGTGCAGCGGGCTTCTGGGTAGAGAATGGCGAAATTCAGTATCCCGTTAGTGAAATCACCATCGCAGGTAATTTAAAAGATATGTGGCGCAATATTGTCACCGTCGGTAACGATATTGAAACACGCAGTAATATACAGTGTGGTTCTGTGCTGTTGCCGGAGATGAAAATCGCCGGGCAGTAAAAAACTGGCGCGACCTGCCGCGCTATAAACTAAAAAATTACACAAAATCATTCGCACTGCATCGAGACGGAAAGTGAATGAGGGCCGGGGAGCGTACTCGCAGTACGTGACCCGGGCGAATGAGCGTAGCCGTCGATGAGGCAGTGTGAAGGATGAAGTGTAAATAAAAAAGGAAGTGAGCAATGCGTAAAAGCCTGTTAGCTATTCTTGCAGTCTCCTCGTTGGTATTCAGTTCTGCGTCGTTTGCCGCTGATCTTGAAGACAATATGGAAACCCTCAACGACAATTTAAAAGTGATCGAAAAAGCGGATAACGCGGCGCAAGTCAAAGACGCGTTAACGATGATGCGCGCCGCAGCGCTGGATGCGCAAAAAGCAACGCCGCCGAAGCTCGAAGATAAATCACCGGACAGCCCGGAAATGAAAGATTTCCGCCACGGTTTCGACATTCTGGTCGGTCAGATTGACGACGCGCTGAAGCTGGCAAATGAAGGTAAAGTAAAAGAAGCGCAGGCCGCCGCAGAGCAACTGAAAACGACCCGCAACGCCTATCACCAGAAGTATCGTTAATTCCTCATTTCCCTGTTGCCTGCACTCAGGTAACAGGGAACTTATCATCGCAAATGATGCACCACCTGATTGCTGCTGCCGCGCCAGATCAGGGAAGGGTCTTTTAAATCCTGCACAAACTTGCCGTCGACCAGCACGTTAATCAAATCAACAACCTGCATTTGCGTAGCGTTGAGTTCGTCGAGTTTATAGCCTGTCCACACCCAGATGTCTTTACCCGGACACTCGGCGCGGATGCGTTGTACCAGTTTCAGAATATCCGGCACGTTTTGCGGATGCAGCGGATCGCCGCCGGAGAGGGAAATACCCTGGCGTTTGATACGAGTGTCATTCAGATCGTTAATGATCTGGTCTTCCATTGCTTTGGTAAATGGCTGACCAGAATTTACCCGCCATGTGCTTTTGTTATAGCAACCGGGGCATTCATGAACACACCCGGAGACAAACAGGGTGCAGCGAGTGCCGGGGCCGTTGACGATGTCGACAGGATAGTACTGATGATAATTCATTATTTCGCCTGGCTTATCAGTCCGCGTGTAGGCTGCATCCGGTAATCAATGCCTGATGCGACGCTGTCGCGTCTTATCAGGCCTGGAGCCGTTGCCAAATGTAGGCCGGATAAGGCGTTTACGCCGCATCCGGCATTTGCTTAGCGCAGAGTGAAGATTAACCTATCTGCCCATTCCCCAAATGTTTAACGCGGCGCTTAACTTCTTCCTGCTTACCAGCGTTAAACGGACGTGCATCCGGGCTACCTAAATATCCGCACACGCGGCGAGTTACCGACACACGGGAGGCGTCATGGTTACCACATTTCGGGCAAGTGAAGCCTTTGCTGGTGCACTCGAACTCACCGGTAAAGCCACACTCGTAGCACTCATCAATCGGTGTATTGGTGCCGTAATACGGTACATGCTGATAGCTGTAATCCCAGACATCTTCCAGCGCCTTCAGGTTGTGCTGAATGTTTGGATACTCGCCGTAGCAAATGAAACCACCGTTCGCCAGCGGCGGGTAAGGCGCTTCAAAGTCGATCTTGTCGTACGGGTTCACCTTCTTCTCCACATCGAGGTGGAAACTGTTGGTGTAGTAACCTTTATCGGTCACGCCCGGCACCACGCCAAACTCAGCAGTATCGAGACGGCAGAAGCGGTCGCACAGGTTTTCACTCGGCGTGCTGTAGAGACTGAAACCATAACCCGTTTCTTCTTTCCACTGATCCACTGCCTGACGCAGACGTTCAACAATGGCGATACCTTTCGCGCGAAGCTGCTCGTTGTCGTAAACATGCTCGCCGCCGAACAGCGCGTTAATGGTTTCGTGGATGCCGATGTAACCCAGCGAAATAGACGCACGACCGTTTTTGAAGATTTCAGAAACATCATCGTCAGCATTCAGACGTACGCCACAAGCACCTTCCATATAGAGGATCGGGGCGACGCGCGCTTTCACGCCTTCGAGACGAGCGATACGGGTCATCAGCGCCTTACGTGCCAGCACCAGACGTTCATCCAGCAGCTTCCAGAAGGTGGCTTCATCGCCTTTTGCTTCCAGAGCAATACGCGGCAGGTTCAGGCTGATCACGCCGAGGTTGTTACGACCATCGTGGATCTGCTCGCCGTTTTCATTTTCCCACACGCCGAGGAAGCTGCGGCAGCCCATCGGGGTTTTAAACGAACCGGTGACTTTCACTACCTGATCGTAGTTCAGGATATCCGGATACATGCGCTTGCTTGCGCACTCCAGCGCCAGCTGTTTGATGTCGTAGTTCGGATCGCCTTTTTTATGGTTCAGACCATCGCGAATCGCAAACACCAGTTTCGGGAACACCGCAGTTTTACGGTTTTTACCGAGGCCTGCGATACGGTTACGCAGGATCGATTCCTGAATCAGGCGCGATTCCCAGCTGGTGCCCAGACCAAAACCAAAGGTTACAAACGGCGTCTGACCGTTGGCGGTGTGCAGGGTGTTTACTTCGTACTCCAGCGACTGGAAGGCATCGTAGCACTCTTTGATGGTACGAGAGTTTGCGTAGCCTTCGGCGTCCGGGATGTTCCACTCTTCTGCGGTCTTGCGATGTTTGTTGTAGCTGGCGGTAACAAACGGCGCCAGCACTTCATCGATACGGTTAATGGTGGTGCCGCCATAAATATGGCTGGCGACCTGAGCAATAATCTGCGCAGTTACCGCGGTTGCCGTAGAGATCGACTTCGGCGGTTCAATCTCGGCGTTCCCCATCTTAAAGCCCTGGGTCAGCATGCCTTTCAGGTCGATCAACATGCAGTTGAACATCGGGAAAAACGGCGAGTAATCGAGATCGTGATAGTGAATATCGCCACGCTCATGTGCCTGCACCACGTCACGCGGCAGCAGGTGCTGACGTGCATAGTGTTTAGCCACGATCCCGGCCAGCAGGTCGCGCTGGGTTGGAATCACCTTGCTGTCTTTGTTGGCGTTTTCGTTGAGTAACGAGGCGTTGGTCTGCTCGACCAGACCACGGATCTCCTGGTTCAGGCGACCGCGTTTTTCACGTTCAATGTCGCGATCGTGACGGTACTCGATGTAAGCACGAGCCAGTTGTTTGTATGGACCTGACATCAGCTGATTTTCAACTGCGGTCTGGATCTCATTGATATCCACCTGGTTGCGGCCCTGCATCTGCTCGCTGACAACCGCGGCAACAGTGGCGCAATAATCGGCATCATCGACTTCCGCTGCTTTAGCTGCACGCAGAATCGCTTCTTTGATGCGCTCTGATTTAAACGGCACTTTGCAGCCGTCTCGTTTCATCACATGCGGTGTCATGATCGCTCCATATTTTTAAGAACAGGTTATCCACAGAAATTGGGAAAGGCGTTTTCCGGTTTTTTCGTTTCGTTTTCCGGTGCTTTCCGCAATCGCCATCCGCTTATCCACAACGCCGCACCTTTTTCGTGGGGAGCTGTAGTAGCAATTATAGTCGATTAATACAACATATTGGGTTTGGACGCATTTTAAAGTCTATATATAGTGCTTTGCATCAAGGATGTTTTAACTTTTTTTGATGTAGCTCAAAGTAAAAAGCAGAGCGTACGGATGACGGGCGCTACAGCGTTATGTAAATTTTTTAATGAATTTGCTGGTTGAAAAATCAACAAAAACAACATGCTGACAGACAAAACCCCGGAATGACCGGCATTACCGGGGCTTAGGGAAGATTTACTTCTGTAACCACCAGACAGCCTCAAAAGGCCGTAAATTCATGGCACAGGGTTGTGGTGAGGCTTCTTCGTAGTTATGCATCACAAGCTGCCAGTTGCCGCGCATTTGCCCTGGCTGCCAGGGTTGGATCTCACGGCTAAGGTTGGCAATGACCAGCAAGGTTTGCCCCTTCCATTCACGGCGATAGCACCACAATACAGGGCTGTTTGGCAGCAGATCCTGGTAATTGCCCCATGTCAGGATGGCTTCTTGCTTACGCAGTGCGATTAACTTTTGGTAGGTGTAAAACACCGAGGACTCATCGGCCAGCGCGGCTTCTACGTTGATTTTTTGATAGTTATCGCCCAGGCCAATCCACGGTTCGCCAGCCGTAAACCCGGCATTATCGCCGTTGCTCCATTGCATGGGCGTGCGGCTGTTGTCACGGGATTTACTGGCGAGGATTGCCAATAACTCGTCGGCATCACGACCATCGTTGCGCAGCTCGGCAAACATATTTAGGCTCTCCACGTCGCGATAGTCAGTAATGCGCGTGAAATGCGGGTTGGTCATGCCAATCTCTTCGCCCTGGTAGATATACGGCGTTCCCTGCATGCCATGCAGCACCATCGCCAGCATTTTTGCCGCAGGCACGCGGTATTCACCTTCATCACCAAAGCGAGAAACAATGCGCGGCTGATCGTGGTTACACCAGAACAAGGCATTCCATGCCACGTTGTGCATTCCTTGTTGCCAGTGGCGGAACAATGTTTTCAACGCCACAAAGTCAGGTTTAGCCAGCGTCCATTTTTCACCACCGGGATAATCGACCTTCAGGTGATGAAAATTAAAGGTCATCGACAATTCACTGCCTGTCAGTGCCGCGTATCGCTGGCAATGCTCAAGGCTGGTGGAGGACATTTCACCTACGGTCATTAACCCGCGTGGCGTAAACACATCGCGGTTCATCTCGTGCAAAAACTCGTGTGCTCGTGGCCCGTCGGTGTAGAAGCGACGCCCGTCGCCATCCAGGTCTTCAGGGAAACGCGGGTCTTTGGAGATCAGATTCACCACATCTAGGCGCAACCCGTCGACCCCACGATCGGCCCAGAATTCACAGACTTTTTTCAGCTCTGCGCGTACCGCTGGATTCTCCCAGTTGAGATCCGCCTGTTCTGGTGCAAAGAGATGCAAATAGTACTGTTCGCTTTCCGCATGCCAGCGCCACGCACTACCGCCAAATTTTGAACGCCAGTTGTTCGGTGGCGTTTCTGGTTCGCCATCGCGCCAGATATAAAACTGGCGGTAAGGGCTTTCTTTGTTCAGCGCCTCGCGAAACCAGGCATGTTGGGTAGAGGTATGGTTAAACACCATATCGAGAATGATACGAATCCCGCGCGATTTTGCCTGCGTCACCAGTTCGTCAAAATCGTCCAGCGTGCCGTAGGTGGGATCAATCGCCGTATAGTTCGCTACATCGTAACCGTTATCGACCTGGGGAGAGACATAAAAGGGGGTTAGCCAGATGGCATCAACGCCCAGTTTATGCAGATAGTCCAGGCGTTGGATAACGCCACGTAAATCGCCGGTGCCGCTACCCGTGGTGTCCTGAAAACTCTTTGGATAAATCTGGTAGATAACGCCGTTTTGCCACCAGTGGGGAAGATTAGTCATTACGTTATTCCTGCAAATGCGAGGGGGCGCAATTGCGCCCCGAAGAAAATTAAACAATGTCCAGCGTGCCCAGGCGGTATTTCCGCTGATAGATAAACGAGGTGAGTACAATCGGGATGATGATGGCGATAGCCATTGCCAGCGCAAATACCTGCCAGTAGCTCGGTTGAATCGAGAGAATTCCCGGCAGGCCCCCTACGCCGATACCATTCGCCATAACGCCGTTCAGGCCGCATAGTAATCCTGCCAGACCAGAACCAATCATCGCGCACAGCATCGGGAAGCGATATTTCAGGTTGATGCCGTACATTGCAGGCTCAGTGACCCCAAGCCAGGCGGAGATAGCGGCAGGCACGGAGATCTCGCGTTCATTGTGCTTGCGGCTGGAAATGATAATGCCTATCACGGCGGAGCCCTGAGCGATATTCGACAGCGCAATCAGCGGCCACACTGGCGTGCCACCCATGCTTTGAATCATCTGCAAATCAATAGCAAGCGTGGTCTGGTGTACACCGGTGATCACCAGCGGGGCGTACAGGAAGCCAAACAATGCTGCGCCAATCGGAGCAAAGCTGCCGGTCATCAGGTGACGTACCGCAAAGGCAACGCCATCGCCAATCATGCGACCAAACGGACCAATCAGCGCATGGGCGAGGAACACCGCGAGGATCAGCGAACAGACGGGCACCACCACCAGATAGAGGTAATCCGGCACGATGCGTTTAAGGCGAGTTTCAATAACGCCCAGCGCCAGCCCGGCTAACAGTGCCGGGATCACCTGCGCCTGATAGCCTACTTTGGCGATGCTGAACATGCCAAAGTCCCACACTTCCGGCAGCTGCTGCCCGAGCAGATAAGCGTTCATCAGCTGGGGAGAAACCAGTGTCACGCCAAGCACGATACCAAGGATCGGCGTGCCGCCCATTTTTTTCACCGCTGACCAGCAAATACCGACCGGCAGGTAGAAGAAGATCGCTTCACCGATCAACCACAGAAAATCGTAGATCGTTTGCAGGGAAGGGTACATTTGCGCCAGCGTCTGACCGTTGCTCATGGGCAAATCGCCGATCACATTGCGAAAACCGAGGATCAAACCGCCGCTAATCAACGCGGGCAGCAGCGGGAAGAAGATCTCCGCGAAATGAGAGATCAATTGCTCATGCCATTTCATATTCTGCCGGGCGGCTTTTTTTACCTGCTCTTTATCAACCTGCGCCTGTCCGGTTGACGCAATCAGTGCTTGATAGTAATCACCCACATTGGTGCCAATCACCACCTGAAATTGCCCGGCATTGGTGAAACAGCCTTTCACCATGGGGAGTTGCTCAATTTCTTTCGGTCTGGCATTGGCCGGTTGGTTGAGGACAAAGCGCAGGCGAGTAATACAGTGGCTCACCGTCGCAATATTGCCGCGCCCGCCGACCAGTTCAATCAACCGATCGATATCCGTTTGGTTTATTTTGCTCATCATAAAGCCCCATGGCAGATGACATTTTTGGTTGGCTGCAGAATATATTGCGCGGAAAAATTTAAAAACGGGAACGTTCCCGAAACGCAGCGAAGATCACAATTTATCGTTCAGGAAACGATCAGGACAGGGTGGCGGGGATGATGATTTGTTGCGGTTCGCTGCGCCCGGTTACCTGTGCGATCAATTGGCAGGCCGCCTGGCGTCCAGCTTCGGCGTAACCAGGATCTACGGTGACGATCTCCGGATGGAGGAATTTCATTAATGGCGTATTACCGACGCTCGCCAGTTGCAAGGTGTCGATGCGTTGCTCTTGCAGGTATTTACTTGCGCCAAGTGCCAGCGTGTCGGTTGCGCACAGTAAGGCGGTAGTTTCAGGCGTAATCACTTTTGCTACGTTCTCATAGCCTTGCTTCATAGCAAGGCCTGGCAGAGCGGCAACGGGATGCAGTTTATGCGCTTTGCAGAACGCCAGGTAGGCTTCGTGACGTCGCTTCCCGGTCGTCACGTCACTATGCGGCACGCCGAGATAACTGATATTACGATGCCCCTGGTCATACAGCCGTTGCATCAGGATCTTGATTGCCCCTTCGTCGTCATAACAGACCGAAGCAAAACCTTTTGCGTCACGCGCCAGCAGAACCAGCGATGACTGCCAGTGGGCTAACATTTCTTCTGTTATGCCAGTAAAACCGAACAGCACTACGCCGTCGATATTACGCCGTTTCAGCACCCCCAAATGTTCGGCAACTAATTGCGGGGAAAACTGACTTTCCATCATGATTGGGTCGTAACCTTGTTCATAGAACGCTGGCAGCATGGTTTGAACGGCGAGATTTTCTGACAACGAATCCAGGCGGGTAACAATGATGGCGACCACTTTATCGCTTTGCCCACGCATAGCGCGCGCAGAGCGGGAAGGGGAAAATCCATGCTGATTCATCACTGCTTCAACACGCTCGCGGGTGCGCTGGCTCACGCCGCTTTCGTTATTCAGCACCCGGGAAACTGTAGATTTCCCCACGCCGCTTAAGCGTGCGATGTCTTTGATGGTCAGCCGATTTTGCATCCTGTTGTCCTGTAACGTGTTGTTTAATTATTTGAGCCTAACTTTACCCGTGCATTCAGCAATGGGTAAAGTCTGGTTTATCGTTGGTTTAGTTGCCAGCAGGTATTATATCGCCATAGATGCTACGAATATTATTGGATTCTCCTTATTATTTGCGGCGCTTTATTCACTTACCGGAGGTTATATGGAACCTGATCCCACGCCTCTCCCTCGACGGAGATTAAAACTTTTCCGGTAAGCCCGTCTTTTCACGGCGTTACCGGATGCGTAAGGCCGTGACGTTTTAACGTCCCTGCTCAGCTTTATTACCTTCAGGTAAGGCTTCGCCACGCCTGAAGACATTTCTGTACTGTTTCAGACAGTGCGGAGGGACTCCTTATGTTTAAAGAAATCTTTACCCGGCTCATTCGCCATTTACCTTCCCGTCTGGTTCATCGTGATCCATTGCCTGGCGCGCAGCAGACAGTGAATACGGTGGTCCCGCCGTCCTTAAGTGCGCATTGCCTGAAAATGGCGGTGATGCCCGAAGAAGAATTATGGAAAACGTTCGACACCCATCCGGAAGGGTTAAATCAGGCGGAAGTGGAATCTGCCCGCGAACAACATGGTGAAAATAAATTACCCGCACAACAACCGTCGCCGTGGTGGGTACATTTATGGGTCTGCTATCGCAACCCATTTAATATTTTACTCACCATTCTCGGCGCTATTTCTTACGCCACGGAAGATTTATTTGCCGCGGGCGTTATTGCGCTAATGGTCGCTATTTCAACGTTACTGAACTTTATTCAGGAAGCACGTTCCACTAAAGCGGCAGATGCCCTGAAAGCGATGGTCAGCAATACCGCGACGGTGCTGCGCGTAATTAACGACAAAGGCGAAAATGGCTGGCTGGAGATCCCGATCGACCAGCTGGTGCCCGGCGATATTATAAAACTGGCGGCGGGAGATATGATCCCGGCAGATTTACGTATCTTGCAGGCGCGGGATCTGTTCGTCGCTCAGGCGTCGTTAACCGGTGAGTCTCTGCCCGTGGAAAAAGCCGCTACCACTCGCCAGCCGGAGCACAGCAATCCGCTGGAGTGCGACACGCTGTGTTTTATGGGCACCACCGTGGTGAGCGGCACGGCACAAGCAATGGTGATTGCTACAGGTGCCAATACCTGGTTTGGTCAACTGGCGGGGCGTGTTAGTGAGCAGGAAAGCGAGCCGAATGCCTTTCAGCAAGGGATCAGCCGCGTCAGTATGCTGCTGATTCGCTTTATGCTGGTGATGGCTCCGGTGGTGCTGTTAATCAATGGTTACACCAAAGGCGACTGGTGGGAAGCGGCACTGTTTGCGCTTTCGGTCGCGGTAGGCTTAACGCCGGAAATGTTGCCGATGATTGTTACCTCGACGCTGGCGCGCGGCGCAGTAAAGCTGTCGAAACAGAAAGTGATCGTCAAACATCTGGATGCTATTCAGAACTTTGGCGCAATGGATATTCTGTGCACTGATAAAACTGGCACCCTGACACAGGACAAAATTGTGCTGGAGAATCATACCGATATCTCCGGTAAAACCAGCGAACGCGTGCTGCATAGCGCGTGGTTGAACAGTCATTATCAGACCGGACTTAAAAACCTGCTCGATACAGCGGTGCTCGAAGGTACGGATGAAGAGTCAGCGCGCTCGCTGGCCAGTCGTTGGCAAAAAATTGATGAGATTCCGTTTGATTTCGAGCGTCGCCGGATGTCGGTGGTAGTGGCAGAAAATACCGAGCACCATCAGCTGGTTTGCAAAGGTGCATTGCAGGAAATCCTCAATGTGTGTTCGCAGGTGCGTCACAATGGCGAGATTGTGCCGCTCGATGACATCATGCTGCGTAAGATTAAGCGGGTTACTGATACGCTTAATCGTCAGGGGCTGCGCGTGGTTGCGGTGGCGACGAAATACCTGCCAGCGCGTGAAGGAGATTACCAGCGGGCGGATGAATCCGACCTGATCCTCGAAGGATATATTGCTTTCCTTGATCCGCCAAAAGAGACAACCGCTCCGGCACTGAAGGCATTAAAAGCGAGTGGCATTACCGTAAAAATCCTTACTGGCGACAGTGAGTTAGTTGCAGCGAAAGTGTGCCATGAAGTGGGGCTGGACGCGGGAGAGGTGGTCATTGGTAGTGATATTGAAACGCTATCTGACGACGAACTGGCAAATCTTGCACAGCGCACCACGCTGTTTGCCCGCCTGACGCCGATGCATAAAGAACGCATTGTGACCTTACTGAAGCGCGAAGGGCATGTGGTTGGCTTTATGGGCGATGGTATTAATGATGCGCCCGCCTTACGCGCTGCGGATATCGGCATTTCTGTGGACGGCGCGGTAGATATCGCCCGTGAAGCGGCTGATATCATCCTGCTGGAAAAAAGCCTGATGGTGCTGGAAGAGGGGGTTATTGAGGGACGTCGCACTTTCGCCAACATGCTGAAATACATCAAAATGACGGCGAGCTCTAACTTCGGTAATGTGTTCAGCGTGCTGGTGGCGAGTGCTTTCTTGCCCTTCCTGCCGATGTTGCCGTTACACTTGCTTATTCAGAACTTGCTGTACGATGTGTCACAGGTGGCGATCCCGTTTGATAACGTCGACGACGAGCAAATTCAAAAGCCGCAACGTTGGAATCCGGCGGATCTGGGGCGCTTTATGATCTTCTTCGGACCGATCAGCTCGATCTTCGATATTCTGACGTTTTGCCTGATGTGGTGGGTATTCCATGCCAACACGCCGGAAACGCAAACGCTGTTCCAGTCGGGATGGTTTGTGGTGGGCTTACTGTCGCAAACGCTGATTGTGCATATGATCCGCACCCGCCGTGTGCCGTTTATTCAGAGCTGTGCATCGTGGCCGTTAATGATCATGACCGTGATCGTGATGATTGTCGGGATCGCATTGCCGTTTTCACCGCTGGCCAGTTATCTGCAACTGCAGGCGCTGCCGTTAAGCTATTTCCCGTGGCTGGTTGCGATTCTGGCAGGGTATATGACATTAACTCAGTTGGTGAAAGGATTTTATAGCCGTCGTTACGGCTGGCAGTAAAGAATAAACTGGGCACGATAGCCCCGATTCAGATTGCAGACAAAGTAAGCTTTGTTCATGCCGGATGCGGCGTAAATGCCTTATCCGGCCAACAAATTCAATAAATTGCAGGAATCACGTAGGCCTGATAAGCGTAGCGCATCAGGCGATTTTGCGTTTGTCATCAGACTTAATCCGGGCATGATAGCCCGGATTTCCATCAAGATTAGCGACGAACAGCGATCGCTTCGATCTCAATTTTTACGTCTTTCGGCAGACGGGCAACTTCAACGCAAGAACGTGCCGGGAAGGTGGCGTTGTGTTCGGTGAAGAAGGCTTCGTAAGTGGCGTTTACGGTTGCGAAGTCGTTCAGATCTTTCACAAACACGGTGGTTTTAACGATATCGCCCACTTTCAGGCCAGCGGCTTCGACAATCGCTTTTACGTTATCCAGCGACTGACGTGCCTGTGCAGCGACGTCTGCCGGTACTTCGCCCGTTTTCGGATTTACCGGGATCTGGCCGGAGGTGATGATCATATTGCCCAGATCAACGCCCTGTACGTAAGGACCGATAGCTGCCGGTGCATTTTCCGTCGCGATAGTTTTGCTCATGATTTCTCCTTTATTACAGCGGTAAAAAGTCTGGCTCATTATAGGGAGCCAGACTTTTATTACCAACCGCAATTAATTGGCCAGCACCACATTATGGGAAAACTCTTTTTCACAGTATTTGCATTTGAGCGCGATGTCATTGGCGCGTTTTCGCACGGCAAAGCTGGAAGAAACCGGTTCGGCATGGCTGATACAGTTGCTGTTCGGGCAGACCAGCACATTGTCGATGCGCTCTGGCAGACTGGGGCGCGATTTACCCACCACTTCATAGTTGTCGATACGGTTAACCGTGGCTTGCGGCGCATACAATGCCAGTTGATCTACCTGATCTTCACTCAAAAAGGTATTTTCGATTTTGATCAGATCTTTGCGGCCCATCTCGCCAGAAGGCAAGTTCAGACCGATGGTGATGCGCTGATCCGTTTCGGTCAGCTTGAACAGACTCAACAGCTTAAAACCGATCTGGGCGGGGATATGGTCAATTACCGTGCCGCGTTTAATAGCTTCAACCTGCAATTTATTATCGTGTGTCATCTCTATTTCCCCTTACAGTACCAGATCGCGATTCAGAACCAGTGCCAGTAACGCCTGGCGAGCGAAAATCCCGTTGCCTGCCTGCTGGAAGTACCAGGCGTGTGGCGTTTTATCAACATCCGTCGCAATCTCATCAACACGCGGCAGCGGATGCAGCACTTTCATATTGGCTTTGGCGTTGTGGAGATCGCTGGCGCGAAGAACAAACTGCGCTTTCACGTTGGCGTACTCGGACGGGTCCAGACGCTCTTTTTGCACGCGGGTCATGTACAGGATGTCTACTTCCGCCATCACTTCTTCAATAGAGCTGTGCAGACTCCATGCGATCCCTTTTTCATCGAGCATATCCAGAATGTATTGCGGCATTGCCAGCGCGTCCGGCGCGATGAAGTAAAAACGGTTGCCGTCGAACTTCGCTAACGCCTGAGTCAGGGAGTGAACGGTGCGGCCATATTTCAGGTCACCAACCATTGCGACGTGGAGATTGTCCAGACGCCCCTGGGTTTCCTGAATAGTGAATAAGTCCAGCAAGGTTTGCGTCGGATGTTGGTTGGAGCCATCACCGGCATTCAGTACCGGTACATTGCCGGAAAACTCGGTGGCCAGGCGCGCCGCACCTTCCTGCGGATGACGCATCACTATCGCATCGACGTAAGTGCTGATAACCGAAATGGTATCGGCCAGCGTTTCGCCCTTTTTACCCAGTGATGTATTGGCGCTGTCGGAGAAGCCCACCACGCTGGCACCCAGGCGGTGCATAGATGTTTCGAAAGAGAGGCGGGTACGGGTAGAGGCTTCGAAGAAACAGCTGGCAATGACTTTGTGCTTCAACAGCTCTGGTTGCGGGTTTGCTTTCAGTTTCGCCGCTGTCGCCAGCACCAGATTAAGGTCATCGCGACTAAGGTCGTTTATGGAAATGATATGTTTCTGATATAGCGGATTAGCCATCTTTTATCTCCTGACGCCTGGGCAAAAAAAAGCCCCTCGATTGAGGGGCTGGGAATGGGTGATCAACGGGAAGAAAAACGGCAGGCCAGCGTCTTTTTTCAGACGCGGTAAGACAAAATGTCGAACACACTGAACCATACATCCTCCCGGCAAATTGTCCGGCATTATACTCATCGTCAGAAGCGGTGCAAGCATTTGATGCAATATTTTGTCAGCGCAAACGGTTTATTTGAATTATAAGTCAAAATGCATGCATTTTTATTTGTTGTGATTCTGCAGGGGAACGGTCGTTCGGTATCAATAATTGCAGACATTTCCTGCTTTTTTCTTTTTCACTTTCACGCAATCAGATATGCATTTTATTCCATTCATCCGACTTATAGGGCGGAGTGTGAAAACGAACGGCTAACACTATTGCTTACTGCTCAGGGATGCGCGCTATCACTTTAATTTCAAAATCAAAGCCTGCCAGCCATGTAACACCTACCGCCGTCCAGTTTGGATAAGGTGGGGCGCTAAATATTTCATTTTTCACCGTCATGATGTCTTCAAATTGGTTTTCTGGATCGGTATGGAAGCTCGTAACATCAATGATATCGTCAAAAGTGCATCCCGCAGCAGCCAGGGTCGCATGCAAATTATCAAATGCCAGTCTGACTTGTTGCTGAAAATCGGGTTCTGGTGTTCCGTCCTCTCGACTTCCTACTTGCCCGGAAACAAACAGCAAATCGCCGGAACGAATAGCCGCAGAATAACGATGTTCAGCATACAGTGAATGTCGGCCTGCAGGGAAAACAGCGGTTCTTTCTACCATTTGGTTATCCTCAAGATTTACGACATGAACAGAAGATTTATATTTACCAGGAGCCGCTTTTAGCGGACGACGTGAGTAAACAAAACCCAGACATCATGGATAATGGCTGGGCTTAATTGAGCGTAGTCGGTTATGCGCCAAACGCGCCATCAATGGTATGCATCGCGCCGGTAACAAAACTGGCTTCTGGCCCTGCTAACCATGCGACCATACCAGCGACCTCTTCCGGTTGCCCATGTCTTTTGATAGCCATCAAACTATGCAACATATCGCGCATTGGCCCGTTGGCGGGATTAGCGTCGGTATCAATTGGCCCTGGCTGGACGACGTTGATGGTGATCCCACGCGGTCCAAAATCACGGGCCAGCCCGCGCGCCATGCCTTGCAGGGCAGATTTGCTGGCGGCATAAGCAGCCATGCCTGCAACAGGCATACGATCGCCATTCACGGAGCCGATGATTAAGATGCGCCCGCCTTCGGGCATCTGCCGGGCGGCTTCAACGGAGGCATGGTAAGGAGCATGAATATTGATTTTGAAAAGGTGATCAATATCGTCGGCATTTAATTCCAGGGCATCGCCAAAGACGCCAATACCTGCATTTACCACGAGGATATCCAATGCGCCGCTCTTACGAACGACATCAATAACAGCGTCTCTGTCAGCACTATCTGTGAATACTGCTGTCGCTCCCGTCTCTTGTGCCAGGCGTTCAGCGGCATCTTTCGACCCCGCATAGGTGAATCGTACATTGGCCCCATCGGTGACGAAACGACGTACGATAGCGGCACCGATACCACGACTGCCACCGAGGATGAGAACTGTCTTACCTGTAAAAGCGCCCATAAGGACTCCTTGATTTATTATGTAACATGCATTACAAAACTGTTTTAACTTTCTGTCAACAGGTTTTGTAATGGTCACTAAAAAACAATCTCGCGTTCCAGGTCGTCCCAGACGTTTCGCTCCTGAGCAGGCAATCTCTGCGGCAAAAGTGCTTTTTCACCAAAAAGGTTTCGATGCTGTCAGTGTTGCTGAAGTTACTGATTATCTTGGTATTAACCCCCCGAGCCTCTACGCGGCTTTTGGCAGTAAAGCTGGGTTATTTAGCCGTGTACTCAATGAATACGTCGGTACGGAAGCTATTCCGCTTGCCGATATTCTTCGTGATGATCGTCCAGTAGGCGAGTGCCTGGTTGAGGTATTAAAAGAAGCGGCGCGCAGATATAGCCAAAACGGCGGCTGCGCTGGCTGTATGGTTCTTGAAGGTATTCATAGTCATGATCCACTAGCGCGTGATATTGCCGTTCAATATTATCACGCCGCAGAAACGACCATTTATGACTATATCGCCAGGCGGCATCCACAAAGCGCACAATGTGTGACTGATTTTATGAGTACCGTGATGTCAGGGCTTTCTGCGAAGGCACGGGAGGGGCACTCAATCGAACAACTCTGTGCAACAGCTGCACTGGCGGGGGAAGCGATAAAAACTCTTCTCAAGGAGTGATGCTGGCCTTGATCCGAAAGGCGGGAACGCGCCTGCCGATAAGTTGTGATAAGACAATAATTCACGCGTTAAGGCTAGCGGAATTGATCATCTTTTCGTATAACGATAGAAATGAAACGTTGTTTTAATTAAGGAGTGGAAAAGATGATCATCGGAAATATTCATAATCTTCAGCCGTGGCTACCCCAGGAGTTACGCCAGGCGATTGAGCATATCAAAGCACACGTTACGGCAGAAACGCCAAAGGGCAAGCACGATATCGAAGGCAATCGTCTGTTTTATCTTATCTCGGAAGATATGACCGAGCCGTACGAAGCCCGCCGTGCGGAGTACCATGCCCGCTATCTCGACATTCAGATTGTGTTAAAAGGTCAGGAAGGCATGACCTTCAGCACGCAACCTGCAGGCACGCCGGATACCGACTGGTTAGCTGATAAAGACATCGCATTTTTGCCGGAAGGCGTTGATGAGAAAACAGTTATCCTTAATGAAGGTGATTTTGTTGTGTTTTATCCGGGGGAAGTGCATAAACCGCTGTGCGCAGTGGGTGCACCAGCCCAGGTTCGCAAAGCAGTAGTGAAGATGCTGATGGCGTGATGACTTTTCGCCGTAAATAACTCCAGATTTACGGCGAGTTTGTGAAAAGAGCGTTTTTTGATATTTTTTTGTGAGTAAAATTTGTAATGCTTAGACGTTCTTATTAACTCAAGGAGTCCGTCATGAGCAAAATATCAGGTTGGAATTTTTCTCAAAACATTACATCAGCCGACAATTGTAAACAAAAAAATGAAGACTTAGATACCTGGTATGTGGGAATGAATGATTTTGCCCGAATTGCCGGAGGGCAGAATAGCAGAAGCAATATTCTTTCTCCCAGAGCATTTTTGGAGTTTTTGGCTAAGATATTTACCCTGAGTTATGTGGATTTTAGCAAACGCTCCAACGAAGCGGGTAGAAATATGATGGCTCATATTAAGTCCTCATCTTATATCAAAAATAATGATGGTAGTGAGATAATGAAGTTTGTTATGAATAATCCTGAAGGGGAGCGAGCGGATTTATCTAAGGTGGAAATAGAAATTACACTTGCCTCAGCTTTTAATAATGGGATTCGTGAAGGACATACAGTCATTATATTTACACAACCTGATGGTTCGACTAATCGTTATGAAGGGAAGTCCTTTGAAAGAAAAGATGAGAGTTCATTACACCTGATTACTAACAAGATTCTGGCGTGTTACCAACGCGAAGCTAACAAGGAAATAGCTCGTCTATTAAATATTCCGCAGGAGTTAAATAATTCTCAGGACTTGAATAACTCGCAGGTGAGTTGTAAAGATTCAGTTGATTCTACGATTACGGATTTATTAGAAAAACCATTGAATAATGCATTATTAGCAATAAGGAAAGAACATCTGCTATTAATGCCTTATGTATGTAATGAATCGATTTCATACTTGCTTGGTGAAAAAGGGATACTGAAAGAAATAGATGACCTTAACGCAGTAAATAATTATCTTCTTAATAATAAGAAAGCTACTGACAATGAAATTAATGACATCAAAGTTAACCTGTCTCATATTCTTATTGCTTCCTTAGAT
>NZ_CAOLGM010000005.1:0-70796 GCF_948475835.1 uncultured Escherichia sp.
GGGTTATTGCTGGCGCAAAAAGCCTTACATAAAACGTCGGATACAGCATTTTGCCTTTCCTGCCACTCGATGAGTAAACCTTTTGAGGAATATCAGGGAACTGTCCACTTTTCGAACCAGAAAGGGATACGTGCGGAATGTGCAGATTGCCATATTCCAAAGTCAGGGATGGATTATTTATTTGCTAAATTAAAAGCATCTAAAGATATTTATCATGAATTTGTTAGCGGCAAAATAGACAGTGACGATAAGTTCGAAACTCATCGCCAAGAAATGGCCGAAACAGTATGGAAAGAATTAAAAGCAACTGACTCTGCAACGTGCCGTAGTTGCCATTCTTTTGATGCCATGGATATTGCCTCGCAAAGTGAATCTGCGCAGAAAATGCATAACAAAGCACAAAAGGGCGGCGAAACCTGTATCGATTGTCATAAAGGCATTGCCCATTTTCCGCCAGAAATAAAAATGGATGACAACGCGGCGCATGAGCTGGAAAGTCAGGCCGCTACTTCAGTGACTAATGGCGCACATATTTATCCTTTCAAAACTTCTCGCATAGGCGAGCTGGCTACCGTGAATCCTGGTACCGATCTCACCGTCGTTGATGCCAGTGGCAAACAGCCGATCGTTCTGTTGCAGGGTTATCAAATGCAGGGCAGTGAAAACACGCTCTACCTGGCGGCAGGTCAACGGCTGGCGCTAGCCACATTAAGTGAAGAAGGTATCAAGGCGCTCACGGTAAACGGGGAATGGCAGGCTGACGAATACGGCAATCAATGGCGTCAGGCGTCTTTACAGGGTGCGCTTACCGATCCCGCATTAGCGGACCGTAAACCGCTATGGCAATACGCTGAAAAACTTGACGATACCTATTGCGCTGGTTGCCATGCGCCTATTGCCGCTGACCATTACACCGTCAATGCATGGCCGTCCATTGCCAAAGGAATGGGTGCGCGAACCAGCATGAGCGAAAACGAACTGGACATTTTAACGCGGTATTTCCAGTACAACGCCAAAGATATTACCGAGAAACAGTGATCCTCGTTGATCAGGGAGGAAGTTATGACATTAACAAGACGTGAATTTATTAAACACAGCGGTATTGCCGCTGGAGCGCTGGTGGTGACATCGGCAGCACCGCTCCCCGCATGGGCAGAAGAGAAGGGCGGTAAAATCCTCACCGCGGGACGTTGGGGAGCGATGAACGTAGAAGTGAAGGACGGCAAGATTGTTTCTTCAACAGGCGCGCTGGCGAAAACCATACCGAATTCCTTACAGTCTACGGCGGCGGATCAGGTACACACCACGACGCGTATTCAGCATCCGATGGTGAGAAAAAGCTATCTCGATAATCCACTGCAACCGACGAAAGGTCGTGGCGAAGATACCTATGTACAGGTGAGCTGGGAACAAGCATTAAAACTGATTCATGAGCAACACGATCGCATTCGCAAAGCTAACGGACCATCGGCTATTTTTGCCGGATCATACGGCTGGCGCTCTTCTGGCGTGTTGCATAAAGCGCAAACCTTACTGCAACGTTATATGAACCTGGCGGGCGGTTATTCCGGGCATAGCGGCGATTATTCAACCGGGGCGGCACAGGTGATCATGCCGCATGTGGTCGGTTCTGTAGAGGTGTATGAACAGCAGACCTCCTGGCCGCTGATTCTGGAAAACAGCCAGGTTGTGGTGCTGTGGGGAATGAACCCGCTGAATACCTTAAAAATTGCCTGGAGCAGTACCGATGAGCAAGGGCTGGAATACTTCCATCAGCTGAAAAAATCTGGCAAACCAGTGATTGCCATTGATCCTATCCGCTCCGAAACCATCGAATTCTTTGGCGATAATGCCACCTGGATCGCGCCGAATATGGGCACCGACGTGGCACTGATGTTAGGGATTGCGCATACCCTGATGACACAAGGCAAACACGATAAAGTGTTCCTTGAAAAATACACTATCGGGTATCCGCAGTTTGAAGAGTATCTGAGAGGTAAGAGCGATAATACGCCGAAGAGCGCGGCCTGGGCGGCGGAAATTACTGGCGTACCGGAAGCGCAGATAGTCAAACTCGCTGAACTGATGGCGGCGAATCGCACAATGCTGATGGCAGGCTGGGGAATTCAGCGCCAGCAATATGGTGAACAGAAACACTGGATGCTGGTGACGCTGGCGGCGATGTTAGGGCAGATTGGTACACCGGGCGGCGGTTTTGGTTTCTCTTATCATTACTCAAATGGTGGCAACCCGACACGTGTTGGCGGCGTGCTGCCGGAAATGTCTGCGGCGATTGCCGGACAGGCCAGCGAGGCCGCTGATGATGGCGGAATGAGGGCGATTCCTGTTGCCCGTATCGTCGATGCGCTGGAAAATCCTGGTGGCAAATATCAGCATAACGGTAAAGAACAAACGTATCCGAATATCAAAATGATCTGGTGGGCGGGTGGCGGTAACTTTACCCATCACCAGGATACTAATCGTCTGATCAAAGCATGGCAGAAACCGGAGATGATCGTCGTTTCTGAATGCTACTGGACCGCAGCTGCTAAACATGCAGATATCGTATTACCGATCACCACATCGTTTGAGCGCAATGACTTGACGATGACCGGTGATTACAGCAACCAGCATATTGTGCCGATGAAGCAGGCTGTTGCTCCGCAATTTGAAGCGCGTAACGATTTTGACGTATTTGCCGATCTTGCTGAATTACTGAAACCTGGCGGAAAAGAGATCTATACCGAAGGTAAAGATGAAATGGCGTGGCTGAAATTTTTCTATGATGCCGCTCAGAAAGGTGCTCGTGCGCAACGCGTGACTATGCCGATGTTTAATGCCTTCTGGCAGCAAAATAAACTGATCGAAATGCGCAGCAGCGAGAAGAACGAACAGTACGTTCGTTATGGTGATTTCCGCGCCGATCCGGTGAAAAATGCGCTGGGTACGCCAAGCGGCAAAATTGAGATTTACTCCAAAACGCTGGAAAAATTTGGCTATAAGGATTGCCCGGCACATCCAACCTGGCTTGCGCCTGATGAGTGGAAGGGTACCGCCGACGAGAAGCAGTTGCAGCTTCTGACCGCACATCCGGCACACCGTTTACATAGTCAGCTTAACTATGCGGAACTGCGTAAAAAATATGCGGTTGCCGATCGTGAACCGATCACTATTCACACCGAAGATGCTGCTCGATTTGGTATTGCGAATGGCGATCTGGTGCGTGTCTGGAACAAACGTGGTCAGATTTTGACAGGCGCGGTGGTGACTGACGGGATCAAAAAAGGCGTGGTATGCGTGCATGAAGGTGCATGGCCAGATCTGGAAAACGGCTTGTGTAAAAACGGCAGTGCGAACGTGTTAACGGCGGATATCCCCAGCTCGCAGCTGGCAAATGCCTGTGCCGGTAACTCTGCGCTGGTGTATATCGAAAAATATACGGGTAACGCACCGAAGTTAACGGCATTTGATAAGCCTGCTGTTCAGGCGTAAGAAGTGAATAGCGCCCGGAAACGGGCGCTGAGGTTATGCAAACGTAAAACTGCCTGATGCGCTATGCTTATCAGGCCTACATAGTCCCTGCAATAGATTGAATTAGCAAGGGTTTGTAGGCCGGATAAGGCATTCACGCCGCATCCGGCAGTAATACCAGACCTTTACGGCTTGCGCGCAATCAGCACCGCGCGTTTAGGCGCAGGATAACCTTCAACTGTCTTACTCGGATCATGTGGGTCGAGGAAATCGGACAGAGATTCGGTAACCATCCATTCAGTGCGTCGCTGCTCTTCAGTAGTGGTAACGCACACATCCACAATGCGGATATCTACAAAACCACACTTCTTCAGCCAGTTTTTCAGCGCCAGCGCGGAAGGGATGAAATAGACATTACGCATTTGCGCGTAACGATCGCCTGGTACCAGCACCGTGTTCTCATCGCCATCAATAACCAGCGTTTCCAGCACCAGTTCACCCTCATTCACCAGTTGATCTTTCAACTGCCAGAGATGCTCCAGCGGCGAACGGCGATGGTAAAGCACGCCCATCGAAAAGACGGTATCAAAGGCTTTCAGTGCCGGAAGCTGTTCAATACCTAACGGTAACAAATGTGCGCGCTGATCGTTACCCAGTAGTTTACGCACCGCTTCAAACTGGCACAGAAACAGTTGCGTAGGGTCGATCCCCACCGCGAGGTGCGCGCCTGCGCCAATCATGCGCCACATGTGATAACCGCTGCCGCAGCCGACATCCAGAATGGTGCGTCCGGTTAAATCAGAAAGATGGGGCAGAACACGATCCCATTTCCAGTCGGAACGCCATTCGGTATCGATGTTGACGCCATACAGTGAGAACGGCCCTTTGCGCCATGGCATCAGGTTCCGCATAAGCGTTTCAATGCGTTTAATTTGCCCGGTGCTCAGTGGCTCTTCGCTTTCGGCGGTTACGCTATGCAATAAATCCAGACGATACGGTTTAATTTCAGGCAGAAATTCCACCGCGTTGGACCACTGCTTAAACAGCCCGTGCTGCTGCTCGCGCTGCCAGTTAGCAATCTGCGCGGGCAGCGTTTCGAGCCAGTGTGAAAGATGATTTTTGGCAATCAGAGAATAAAAGTTACCAAAGTCGATCATGCAGCGTCCTCTGCTTTTAATGCCACCAGTGAACCAAAGTTAAAGCACTGGAACCACAGCTCGCTATGCTCAAAACCGGCTTTATGCAGGCGTGCTTTATGGGTTTCCACGGAATCGGTCAGCATCACGTTTTCCAGCATGCTGCGCTTCTGGCTGATCTCCAGTTCGCTGTAACCGTTGGCACGTTTAAAGTCGTGGTGCATGTTGAACAACAGTTCACCAACTTTGGCATCTTCGAAACTGAATTTTTCCGAAAGCACCAGCGCGCCGCCCGGGTTCAGTCCTTGATAAATTTTATCCAGTAATGCCTGGCGCTCGGAAGGTTCCAGGAATTGCAGGGTAAAATTCAGCACCACCATCGATGCGTTTTCAATGGCGATATCGCGAATATCACCTTCAATCACGTCTACTGGCGTAGGGGCTTTATAGGCGTCAATATGACGACGGCAGCGTTCAATCATCGCCGGGGAGTTGTCGATGGCAATAATTTTGCAATTATCATGATGAATGTTGCGACGCACCGAGAGCGTCGCCGCGCCCAGAGAACAACCCAGATCGTAAACCTGCGTACCAGGTTGAACGAAGCGCTCGGCTAACATACCAATCATGGAAATAATATTGGAATAGCCGGGAACGGAACGCTGGATCATATCCGGGAAGACTTCAGCTACCCGTTCATCAAAGGTCCAGTCGCCCAGTCTGGCGATAGGGGCAGAAAATAGCGTGTCGCGGTGAGACATAACGTAAAAATCCGGGAAAAAGAAAGTGGCGTATTGTGCGCTAACGCAGGGAGAAAACCAACTCCCAGGGCATATACCAAAGATTCGCCAGCACCATCAGCAACAGCGCACACCAGGTGGCGCTCATGCCGGAACGTCGCCAGCGGAACAGACGGTGATGAAAACCGTAATAATGCATCAGACGACCAGCAAGCAAAACGATGCCGCAAATATGCACCATCCAGGTTTCTGCGCCATTCATTTCCATAAACAGCATCAGCGCAATCGCGATGGGAATATATTCCACCGCGTTACCATGAATGCGAATAGCGCTTTGCAGTTCGCTAAAACCACCGTCACCATAGGCAACGCGGTACTGCATTCGCAGGCGAACGACATCAAAAGAGAACTTCATTAATAACAACGCACTTAAAACGGCATACAGCGCGCTTACCATACAAACTCCCTTTAAAATGGCCGATGGCACCTGTCTATGATAGGTGGCAAATTCAGAAAAGAGAAGATTGCTGTGGAATAGCCGGAACTGCTCCGATCTCTGGAAGCGTTTTACGTAAGTCTTCCCACAGGGTATGTACCAGTTCCGGGGCCTGGGCAATGTCTGGCGTATGTAAAAAAAGATAAGGCGTAGTGGTCTGATGCCACTGCGCTAATTTTTGTAACCAGACCTGAAATAATTCCCGGTTTTGCGTCATATCATCACTACCGATAAAACGGATCAGCGGATTTGTCGCCGTCAGTACAGCATGTACCGGAACTTTAGGTTTTTTTCGTTGAGCGTCGCGAATAGCTTCACTGTGTGGACGTGCTGCATGAACCGGGCGGCTGTCTAAAATCACCCGATTAACGCCGCGCTGATGTAAACCGCGATTAAGCGTTTGTTCCTCTTCCCCTTTGGCGAAAAACTGTGGATGGCGGACTTCCACACCATAATTAAATTCGCCAGGGAGAGAATCGAGAAAATGCCAAAGCGCAGGCAGCTCCCGTGGGCCGAATGTGGCAGGCAGTTGCAGCCAGTATTGCCCAATGCGCGGAGCCAACGGTGACATGCGGGTCAAAAATTCAGTCACTAAATCATCGCAATGTCGTAATGCTGCCTGATGCGAAATGGTCGCCGGAAACTTAAAACAGAAGCGGAAGTCATCTGTGGTCTGTTCACGCCAGCGCAGGACAACCTCGGGTTTCGGCAGGGCGTAAAGCGTGGTGTTGCCCTCCACGCAGTTAAAGTGGCGGGCATACTCTTCAAGGCTGGTGATTCCCAACCGCACCCATTTAGGATGCGACCATTGCGGTAGACCGATGTAAATCATAACGCGTGAAGGATCTCTTCCACGCTACGCACACGGGCGATGCGTGGGTAGATATGGTTGATGCTGTTATTGTGCTGCTCGGCGCTGGCGGCACTACAGGCGTCTTCGGCAATCACCAGATTAAAGCCAAGTTCCCAGGCATTGCGGGCGGTGGATTCAACACCGATATTGGTCGAGATCCCACATAACACTATTGTATCGATACCTCGGCGGCGCAGTTGCAACTCCAGATCCGTACCGTAAAACGCACCCCACTGACGTTTGATGATTTCGATATCACTGTCAGTTGCACCTAATGCAGCTGGATGTTGCCACCAGTTTTCGGGCAACACTTTAGCGGGGGAGGGGGCATCAACCGGCTGTTTTAATGCTTCGGCGTGATCGGCAGACCAGCCAACGCGCACCAGAAACACGGGCTGACCGCTGGCGCGAAATTTCGCCGCCAGCTTCCCGGCGCGATTAACTACCTCATCGGCAGTATGTGGACCACCGGCAAAAGGTAAGATGCCTTCTTGTAAATCGATCACCACCAACGCAGTGGTTTTAGCATTAAGTTCAAGCATGCTGACTCCTGAAAAAACAAAATCGTGCCTCACACCTTAATGCGATTAGCCGATGGCGGAACGACAAATTTTGTTAATTTTTATGAGTTCGGGCAACACCTTTATAGCAAACTGGCGTAGAGTCTGATTTCAGGCCCGATATAAAGTGGTAACGAGGCGTTCCAGCGCGGGCCAGGCTCTTACGGTGCGGCAGAATTTCCAGTATAATAGCCGCCTTTTTTCATTCAGTTGTGACATACAGCTAACGCTGCGACTTGGTCACCTGCGCAGCAGGGGGCATCCGCCGGCAGCTAAGTTAAGGGATATCTCATGCGTACAGAATATTGTGGACAGCTCCGTTTGTCCCACGTGGGGCAGCAGGTGACTCTGTGTGGTTGGGTCAACCGTCGTCGTGATCTTGGTAGCCTGATCTTCATCGATATGCGCGACCGCGAAGGTATCGTGCAGGTATTTTTCGATCCGGATCGTGCGGACGCGTTAAAGCTGGCCTCTGAACTGCGTAATGAGTTCTGCATTCAGGTTACGGGCACCGTACGTGCGCGTGACGAAAAAAATATTAACCGCGATATGGCGACCGGCGAAATTGAAGTGCTGGCGTCCTCGCTGACTATCATCAACCGCGCAGATGTTCTGCCGCTTGACTCTAACCACGTCAACACCGAAGAAGCGCGTCTGAAATACCGCTACCTCGACCTGCGTCGCCCGGAAATGGCGCAGCGCCTGAAAACCCGCGCTAAAATCACCAGCCTGGTGCGCCGTTTTATGGATGACCACGGCTTCCTCGACATCGAAACTCCGATGCTGACCAAAGCCACGCCGGAAGGCGCGCGTGACTACCTGGTGCCTTCTCGTGTGCACAAAGGTAAATTCTACGCACTGCCGCAATCCCCACAGTTGTTCAAACAGCTGCTGATGATGTCCGGTTTTGACCGTTACTATCAGATCGTTAAATGCTTCCGTGACGAAGACCTGCGCGCTGATCGTCAGCCTGAATTTACTCAGATCGATGTGGAAACTTCTTTCATGACCGCGCCGCAAGTGCGTGAAGTGATGGAAGCGCTGGTGCGTCATTTGTGGCTGGAAGTGAAGGGCGTGGATCTGGGCGATTTCCCGGTAATGACCTTTGCGGAAGCAGAACGCCGTTATGGTTCTGATAAACCGGATCTGCGTAACCCGATGGAACTGACCGACGTTGCTGATCTGCTGAAATCTGTTGAGTTTGCAGTATTTGCAGGTCCGGCGAACGATCCGAAAGGTCGCGTTGCCGCTCTGCGCGTTCCGGGCGGCGCATCGCTGACCCGTAAGCAGATCGACGAATACGGTAACTTCGTTAAAATCTACGGCGCGAAAGGTCTGGCTTACATCAAAGTTAACGAACGCGCGAAAGGTCTGGAAGGTATCAACAGCCCGGTAGCGAAGTTCCTTAATGCAGAAATCATCGAAGCCATCCTGGATCGTACTGCCGCGCAAGATGGCGATATAATTTTCTTCGGTGCCGACAACAAGAAAATTGTTGCCGACGCGATGGGCGCACTGCGCCTGAAAGTGGGTAAAGACCTTGGTCTGACCGACGAAAGCAAATGGGCACCGCTGTGGGTTATCGACTTCCCGATGTTTGAAGACGACGGTGAAGGCGGCCTGACGGCAATGCACCATCCGTTCACCTCACCGAAAGACATGACTGCTGCAGAACTGAAAGCTGCACCGGAAAATGCGGTGGCGAACGCTTACGATATGGTCATCAATGGTTACGAAGTGGGCGGTGGTTCAGTACGTATCCATAATGGTGATATGCAGCAGACGGTGTTTGGTATTCTGGGTATCAACGAAGAGGAACAGCGCGAGAAATTCGGCTTCCTGCTCGACGCTCTGAAATACGGTACTCCGCCGCACGCAGGTCTGGCATTCGGTCTTGACCGTCTGACCATGCTGCTGACCGGCACCGACAATATCCGTGACGTTATTGCCTTCCCGAAAACCACGGCGGCAGCGTGTCTGATGACTGAAGCACCGAGCTTTGCTAACCCGACTGCACTGGCTGAGCTGAGCATTCAGGTTGTGAAGAAGGCTGAGAATAACTGATATGGCTTATAAGCGTCCCGTTTCGATCTTAGTGGTCATCTACGCACAAGATACGAAACGGGTGCTGATGTTGCAGCGGCGTGACGATCCCGATTTCTGGCAGTCGGTAACCGGCAGCGTGGAAGAGGGGGAAACCGCGCCGCAAGCTGCCATGCGCGAAGTAAAGGAAGAGGTCACCATTGATGTTGTCGCTGAACAACTGACCTTAATTGACTGTCAGCGCACGGTAGAGTTTGAAATTTTTTCACATTTACGTCATCGCTATGCGCCGGGCGTGACGCGTAATACGGAATCATGGTTCTGTCTTGCGCTCCCACACGAGCGGCAGATCGTTTTCACTGAACATCTGGCTTACAAGTGGCTTGATGCGCCTGCTGCGGCGGCGCTCACTAAGTCCTGGAGCAACCGGCAGGCGATTGAACAGTTTGTAATTAACGCTGCCTGAACAGGCAGGGCTATCTGGAGATATTTTTATGGCAGGTCATAGTAAATGGGCCAACACCAGACATCGTAAAGCTGCGCAGGATGCAAAGCGCGGTAAAATCTTCACTAAAATCATTCGTGAGCTGGTAACCGCGGCTAAGCTGGGCGGTGGCGATCCGGACGCTAACCCGCGTCTGCGTGCAGCAATTGATAAAGCACTGTCTAACAACATGACCCGCGACACACTGAACCGCGCAATTGCACGTGGTGTGGGCGGTGATGATGATGCAAACATGGAAACCATCATCTACGAAGGTTACGGTCCTGGCGGCACGGCAATCATGATTGAATGTCTGTCTGACAACCGCAACCGTACCGTTGCTGAAGTGCGTCATGCATTCAGCAAATGTGGCGGTAACCTCGGTACTGATGGTTCCGTAGCCTATCTGTTCAGCAAAAAAGGCGTGATCTCCTTCGAGAAAGGCGATGAAGACACCATCATGGAAGCAGCTTTGGAAGCAGGTGCTGAAGACGTTGTGACCTATGATGACGGCGCGATTGATGTCTACACCGCATGGGAAGAAATGGGTAAAGTGCGCGACGCTCTGGAAGCGGCAGGTCTGAAAGCAGACAGCGCGGAAGTTTCCATGATCCCGTCCACCAAAGCTGATATGGATGCAGAAACCGCACCGAAACTGATGCGTCTGATCGATATGCTGGAAGATTGCGACGACGTGCAGGAAGTTTACCATAACGGTGAAATCTCTGATGAGGTCGCAGCGACTCTCTGATGAGGCCTGCTAAACAGCAAAACGGAGACGCGTGATGGCTATTATTCTCGGCATTGATCCGGGTTCGCGCGTGACCGGCTATGGCGTAATTCGCCAGGTAGGCAGGCAACTGTCCTACCTGGGTAGCGGATGCATACGCACCAAAGTGGATGATTTACCGTCTCGTCTGAAGCTCATCTATGCGGGCGTGACGGAAATCATCACCCAGTTCCAGCCTGATTATTTCGCCATTGAACAAGTCTTTATGGCGAAGAACGCTGACTCAGCCCTGAAACTGGGCCAGGCGCGCGGCGTGGCGATTGTTGCGGCGGTGAATCAGGAATTGCCGGTATTTGAATACGCGGCACGTCAGGTAAAGCAAACGGTGGTAGGTATTGGTAGTGCCGAAAAAAGCCAGGTGCAGCATATGGTCCGCACCTTGCTGAAACTGCCCGCTAATCCACAGGCGGATGCCGCCGATGCGTTAGCTATCGCGATTACCCATTGTCACGTCAGTCAGAATGCGATGCAGATGAGCGAATCGCGGCTGAACCTGGCGAGAGGGCGACTGCGTTAAGTTATACCGCCTCGGTCAGTTCAGGCTGAGGCGTTTCAACTCCCTCCGCGTGAATCAACACCAAACCCGGATGATGCCACAAACTGGCTGGCGTGACGGTTTTACGCTCCCACGGAATAGAACCTAAGAACCAGAATTTCCAGAAAGTGAGTTTTGCATTCGGATTGCTATTTAACAGTTGTCCAAACGTCTCTATTTCACCCACCGGAATACATAGCGCCTCTTTATAAATATCAAAGACAAATTTTGAACAGAACTGGCGGGAAGATTCGTATTTAAAACCCGTGTGGTAAAGTTTGCGTAGCCGGGAAGGAACCTGTTCAACAATTCGTTGTTTTTGTTGTTCTGTCAGCCCAGCGTCTAATCGCTTTATAGCATAGCGTTGATTAGACGAACGTTTAATAAAACGAGATAGCGTGGTGATGGTTGAAAGGGGAACCCGGCTTTCTGCAACCAGGAAGTCTTCACCGTTATGACCGATAATGATCCCGACGTGATTACTCCAGCAATTTGATGCAGCTGATATTTGACCAAATAAGGCAGCACCTATACATGTAAAGACGATATCTCCAATTTCATATTCAGCAGGGTAATTAATATTCACGTTGTCATTCCATTGAAATCGATACGAATATACGTAATAGCATAAAAAATTTATTTTTTCAGGAGTCGCAATGTATATTTTTATTACGCATTTCTTCACTGAATATGTAATATTCAAATATTTGCTTCCAATATAACCTGTTGAATAAATTATACTCTGCCATTTTTCAGATCATCGGGACACCTCGCAAGTTTTCTTCATCCTTCGCTGGATATCTATCCAGCATTTTTTTATCATACAGCATTATCTTTGATTCATTACGCAGGAGCGTCATGTGATAGGCAGACTCAGAGGCATCATCATTGAAAAACAACCCCCGCTGGTGTTAATTGAAGTGGGCGGCGTAGGCTATGAAGTGCATATGCCGATGACCTGTTTTTATGAACTCCCTGAAGCGGGTCAGGAAGCGATCGTTTTCACCCACTTTGTGGTGCGTGAAGACGCGCAACTGCTGTACGGTTTTAACAATAAACAAGAGCGCACATTGTTCAAAGAGTTGATCAAAACCAACGGCGTCGGCCCGAAGTTGGCGCTGGCGATCCTCTCCGGAATGTCAGCGCAGCAGTTCGTTAATGCCGTTGAGCGTGAAGAAGTGGGGGCGCTGGTGAAACTGCCGGGTATTGGCAAAAAAACCGCCGAACGCTTGATTGTTGAAATGAAAGACCGATTTAAAGGTTTGCATGGCGATCTCTTTACGCCAGCCGCCGACCTGGTACTCACATCACCTGCCAGCCCGGCGACCGACGATGCTGAACAAGAAGCAGTTGCCGCGCTGGTGGCGCTGGGCTATAAACCACAAGAGGCAAGCCGCATGGTGAGCAAAATCGTTCGCCCTGACGCCAGCAGTGAAACATTAATTCGCGAAGCCCTACGCGCCGCGTTATGAGGTAAAGGATGATTGAAGCAGACCGTCTGATTTCTGCCGGTACCACTTTGCCGGAAGATGTGGCAGATCGTGCCATTCGCCCTAAATTACTGGAAGAGTATGTTGGTCAGCCGCAGGTTCGTTCACAGATGGAGATTTTCATCAAAGCAGCGAAACTGCGCGGCGATGCCCTCGATCATCTGTTGATTTTCGGTCCTCCGGGGTTGGGTAAAACTACGCTTGCCAACATCGTCGCCAATGAAATGGGCGTTAATTTACGCACGACTTCTGGTCCGGTGCTGGAAAAGGCGGGCGATCTGGCAGCGATGCTCACTAACCTTGAACCGCATGACGTGTTGTTTATTGATGAGATCCACCGTCTTTCGCCAGTGGTGGAAGAGGTGTTGTATCCGGCAATGGAAGACTACCAACTGGATATCATGATTGGTGAAGGTCCGGCGGCACGCTCCATTAAAATTGATTTGCCGCCGTTTACCCTGATTGGTGCAACCACGCGCGCAGGTTCGCTGACATCACCGTTGCGCGATCGTTTTGGTATTGTGCAGCGTCTGGAGTTTTATCAGGTGCCGGATCTGCAATATATCGTCAGTCGCAGCGCACGCTTTATGGGGCTTGAGATGAGTGATGACGGCGCGCTGGAAGTTGCTCGTCGAGCTCGCGGTACGCCGCGCATTGCCAACCGTCTGCTGCGTCGAGTGCGTGATTTCGCCGAAGTGAAGCACGATGGCACCATCTCGGCAGATATCGCTGCTCAGGCGTTGGATATGTTGAATGTCGATGCTGAAGGTTTCGATTATATGGACCGCAAGTTATTGCTGGCGGTAATCGATAAGTTCTTTGGTGGGCCGGTAGGTCTGGATAACCTTGCGGCAGCCATTGGCGAAGAACGTGAAACCATTGAGGATGTGCTGGAACCTTATTTGATTCAGCAAGGCTTTTTGCAGCGTACACCGCGTGGGCGTATGGCGACGACGCGGGCGTGGAATCACTTTGGCATAACGCCGCCAGAAATGCCGTAAGTCGGATTGGTCGCTCGCACCGCATCCGACATTGGCAGTGTGCCTGATGCGACGCTATTCGCGTCTTACCAGGCCTACCAGAGATAGCGAACCGTAGGTCGGATAAGGCGCTCGCGCCGCATCCGACAAATGTGTTCAGCGATAGATTAGCTGGCCTGCTTTTTCATCATACTGAGAATAAATAACAGTGCCGCACATAGCACCACCGACGGACCCGCCGGCGTATCGTAAAACGCGGAAAAGGTTAAACCGCCAGTTACTGCCACCATCCCCACCAAAACAGCGACACCAGCCATCTGTTCCGGCGTATGGGCAAAGCGACGCGCAGTAGCTGCAGGAATAATCAGCAACGAAGTAATAATCAACGCACCGACAAATTTCATCGCTACACCAATCGTCAATGCTGTCACCAGCATCAACAACAATTTCACGCGCTGTAATTTCACACCATCAACAAACGCCAGATCCGGGCTAATCGTCATCGACAGCAAATTGCGCCATTGCCAGAACAAAATAGCCACCACGATGACCACGCCAATCGCAATAGAGATGAGATCTTCTGGCGTCACTGCCAGCAAATCACCGAACAGGTAAGCCATCAAATCAACACGAATATTAGACATCAGACTAACGACCACCAGGCCCAGCGACAGGGCACTGTGCGCCATAATCCCTAATAACGTGTCGATCGCCAGCTGTGGACGCTTCTCCAGCCATACCAGACCGCCCGCCAGCAGCAGCGTAACGGCAATCACCGCATAGAATGGATTCACGTCCAGCAACAAACCAAACGCGACACCAAGTAATGAGGCATGAGCCAGCGTATCACCGAAATAAGACATACGACGCCAGACTACAAACGAACCCAGAGGACCCGCGGCACAGGCGAGCATGATCCCGGCTAACCAACCGGGAAATAATAATTCAATCATGAGCGATCATTTCCCCGACGCAAAACAATTCGTCCCTGTAAATCGTGACGATGATTATGATGATGGCGATAGATACCCAGTTGTTCAGCACCACGAGGACCAAACATTGAAATAAACTCCGGATGCAGGGAAACAACTTCCGGTGTGCCGGAACAACAAATGTGGTGATTCAGACACAGCACTTCATCGGTTTTTGCCATTACCAGATGCAGATCGTGAGAGACCATTAAAACGCCACAATCCAGTTCGCGACGCAACTGGTCAATAAGGTCATATAACGCCACCTGGCCATTTACATCCACGCCTTGAGTGGGTTCATCCAGCACTAATAATTGCGGGCGATTTAACAATGCTCGCGCTAACAGTACACGCTGCGTTTCGCCACCAGAGAGCTTTTGCATCGGTGCGTTAATCAGGTGCCCGGCCTGGACACGTTTCAGTGCAGGCAAAATATCTTCTTTATGTGTACCAGGGCGTAAGCGTAAAAAACGGTTTACGGTCAGTGGCAACGTGGTGTCGAGATACAGCTTCTGCGGTACATAGCCGATGCGCAGTTTTCCATTACGCTTGATAACCCCTTCATCGGGTGTTACTAGCCCGAGCACTACCCGTACCAGTGTCGACTTACCTGCGCCATTTGGCCCAAGTAAAGTCAAAATTTTTCCAGGTTTAAGTTCCAGCGACACATCAGAGAGGACGCGGCGTTGGCCAAAAGAAACCGAGACATTTTCCAGGGAAACCAGACTTGTCATGTTAATTTTAGTCTTGCAGTAGTCATGAAATGTTATAATATCACACTTCTCATATTCATTACGATGATTGGTCGCATTATGTTACATAAAAAAACGCTTCTTTTCGCAGCATTATCCGCCGCTCTCTGGGGAGGTGCAACACAGGCCGCAGATGCCGCCGTTGTCGCTTCGCTTAAACCCGTTGGGTTCATCGCTTCTGCCATTGCTGATGGTGTAACAGAAACGGAGGTTTTACTGCCTGACGGCGCTTCAGAACATGATTATTCACTGCGTCCATCGGATGTAAAACGCTTACAGAACGCGGACTTAGTCGTTTGGGTTGGCCCGGAGATGGAAGCGTTTATGCAAAAACCGGTAAGTAAATTACCAGAAGCGAAACAGGTAACGATTGCACAGCTAGAAGATGTGAAACCGCTACTGATGAAAAGTATTCACGGCGATGATGATGATCACGACCACGCGGAAAAAAGTGACGAAGATCACCATCACGGCGATTTCAACATGCATCTTTGGCTTTCCCCAGAGATAGCGCGGGCTACAGCGGTTGCAATCCATGGAAAATTAGTGGAACTTATGCCGCAAAGTCGAGCCAAACTTGACGCCAACCTGAAGGATTTTGAGGCACAATTAGCCTCAACCGAAACGCAGGTTGGTAACGAGCTCGCGCCGCTCAAGGGGAAAGGTTATTTCGTTTTTCACGATGCTTACGGCTATTTCGAAAAACAGTTTGGACTGACACCGCTTGGTCATTTTACCGTTAACCCTGAGATTCAACCTGGCGCGCAGCGTTTACATGAAATAAGAACACAGTTGGTTGAGCAAAAAGCAACCTGCGTTTTTGCTGAGCCACAGTTCAGGCCAGCGGTCGTTGAGAGCGTCGCACGAGGGACATCCGTTCGTATGGGAACGTTGGATCCCCTGGGGACGAATATCAAACTGGGTAAAACAAGCTATTCAGAATTCCTGAGTCAATTAGCCAACCAGTATGCGAGCTGCCTGAAAGGAGATTAATGAGGAAGTGATTACGTGCAACAGATAGCCCGCTCTGTCGCCCTGGCGTTTAATAATTTACCGCGACCACACCGCGTTATGTTGGGGTCGCTCACCGTTCTTACTCTGGCCGTCGCTGTCTGGCGGCCCTATGTTTATCACCGCGATGCCACGCCAATTGTCAAAACCATTGAGCTGGAACAGAACGAAATTCGTTCGCTCTTACCTGAAGCCAGTGAGCCGATTGATCAAGCTGCACAAGAAGATGAAGCCATTCCCCAGGACGAACTGGATGACAAAATCGCCGGTGAAGCGGGCGTGCATGAATATGTTGTTTCCACTGGCGATACGCTAAGCAGCATTCTCAATCAGTATGGTATTGATATGGGTGATATCACCCAACTGGCTGCTGCCGACAAAGAATTGCGTAACCTGAAAATCGGTCAACAACTCTCCTGGACATTAACCGCGGACGGCGAACTGCAGCGCCTCACCTGGGAAGTGTCTCGTCGTGAAACCCGAACCTATGACCGTACTGCCGCTAACGGTTTTAAAATGACCAGCGAAATGCAGCAAGGAGAGTGGGTTAACAATCTGCTGAAAGGTACCGTCGGGGGGAGCTTTGTTGCCAGCGCCAGAAACGCCGGTTTAACCAGCGCCGAAGTGAGCGCAGTGATTAAAGCCATGCAGTGGCAAATGGATTTCCGCAAACTGAAAAAAGGCGATGAATTTGCGGTATTAATGTCTCGAGAAATGCTTGATGGTAAACGTGAGCAAAGCCAGCTGCTGGGCGTACGTTTGCGTTCAGAAGGTAAAGATTATTACGCTATCCGCGCTGAAGATGGCAAATTCTACGATCGTAACGGTACTGGTCTGGCGAAAGGATTCTTGCGATTCCCGACGGCGAAACAGTTCCGTATCTCGTCTAACTTTAACCCGCGTCGTACTAATCCGGTGACCGGTCGCGTTGCACCACACAGAGGTGTTGATTTCGCCATGCCGCAGGGTACGCCAGTGCTTTCAGTGGGTGACGGTGAAGTGGTGGTTGCCAAACGCAGTGGCGCAGCAGGTTATTATGTGGCTATTCGTCATGGTCGCAGCTACACCACGCGTTATATGCACTTGCGCAAGATTCTGGTGAAACCGGGACAGAAGGTGAAACGTGGCGACCGTATCGCGCTTTCCGGTAATACCGGACGTTCAACCGGGCCGCATCTGCACTATGAAGTATGGATAAACCAGCAGGCCGTAAACCCGCTGACGGCAAAACTGCCGCGTACCGAAGGGCTGACCGGCTCCGATCGTCGCGAATTCCTGGCGCAGGCCAAAGAGATTGTGCCGCAGCTACGGTTTGATTAATTAACATCCATTCGCAGCCGGTACGCAGTCAGTACCGGCTTTTTTTATTTGGTGCGGGGCAAGTTGCGCCGCTACACTATCACCAGATTGATTTTTGCCTTATCCGAAACTGGAAAAGCATGGAAACGAAAAAAAATAATAGCGAATACATTCCTGAGTTTGATAAATCCTTTCGCCACCCGCGCTACTGGGGAGCATGGCTGGGCGTAGCAGCGATGGCGGGTATCGCTTTAACGCCGCCAAAGTTCCGTGATCCCATTCTGGCACGGCTGGGACGTTTTGCCGGACGACTGGGAAAAAGCTCACGCCGTCGTGCGTTAATCAATCTGTCGCTCTGCTTTCCAGAACGTAGTGAAGCTGAACGCGAAGCGATTGTTGATGAGATGTTTGCCACCGCGCCGCAAGCGATGGCAATGATGGCTGAGTTGGCAATACGCGGGCCGGAGAAAATTCAGCCGCGCGTTGACTGGCAAGGGCTGGAGATCATCGAAGAGATGCGGCGTAATAACGAGAAAGTTATCTTTCTGGTGCCGCACGGTTGGGCCGTCGATATTCCTGCCATGCTGATGGCCTCGCAAGGGCAGAAAATGGCAGCGATGTTCCATAATCAGGGCAACCCGGTTTTTGATTATGTCTGGAACACGGTGCGTCGTCGTTTTGGCGGTCGTCTGCATGCGAGAAATGATGGTATTAAACCATTCATCCAGTCGGTACGTCAGGGCTACTGGGGATATTATTTACCCGATCAGGATCATGGCCCTGAGCACAGCGAATTTGTTGATTTCTTTGCCACCTATAAAGCGACGTTGCCCGCGATTGGTCGTTTGATGAAAGTGTGCCGTGCGCGCGTTGTTCCGCTGTTTCCGATTTATGATGGCAAGACGCACCGTCTGACGATTCAGGTGCGCCCACCGATGGATGATCTGTTAGAGGCGGATGATCATACGATTGCGCGGCGGATGAATGAAGAAGTCGAGATTTTTGTTGGTCCGCGACCAGAACAATACACCTGGATACTAAAATTGCTGAAAACTCGCAAACCGGGCGAAATCCAGCCGTATAAGCGCAAAGATCTTTATCCCATCAAATAAAAAAGCCTCTCGCGAGGAGAGGCCTTCGCCTGATGATAAGTTCAAGTTTGCTTCAGAATATTCGAAATCTGTTGAACTATCATTGAACTGTAGGCCGGATGTGGCGTTTTCGCCGCATCCGGCAACGTACTTACTCTACCGTTAAAATACGCGTGGTATTAGTAGAACCCACGGTACTCATCACGTCGCCCTGGGTGACAATCACCAGGTCACCAGACATCAAGTAACCTTTATCGCGCAGCAGATTAACCGCTTCGCTGGCAGCTGCTACGCCGTCATTAGCGCTATCAAAGTGCACCGGCGTAACGCCACGATAGAGAGCAGTCAGGTTCAGCGTACGTTCATGGCGCGACATGGCGAAAATTGGTAGACCAGAGCTGATACGGGAGGTCATCAGCGCGGTACGACCCGATTCGGTCATGGTAATGATCGCCGTAACGCCTTTCAGGTGGTTAGCTGCGTACATTGCTGACATGGCAATAGCTTCTTCCACATTGTCGAACTGAACGTCCAGACGGTGTTTAGAAACGTTGATGCTCGGGATTTTTTCCGCACCCAGGCAAACGCGCGCCATGGCTGCAACAGTTTCTGACGGATACTGCCCTGCGGCAGTTTCTGCAGACAGCATCACAGCGTCAGTACCATCCAGAACGGCGTTTGCTACGTCCATGACTTCTGCACGCGTCGGCATCGGGTTAGTAATCATTGACTCCATCATCTGGGTCGCCGTGATTACCGCTCGGTTTAGCTGACGCGCACGACGGATCAACGCTTTCTGAATGCCGACCAGTTCCGGGTCGCCAATTTCCACACCGAGGTCGCCACGTGCAACCATTACCACGTCAGAGGCGAGGATGATGTCATCCATTGCATCCTGGCTGCAAACGGCTTCCGCACGTTCAACCTTGGCAACAATTTTCGCATCACATCCTGCATCGCGTGCCAGCCGACGGGCATAGTTCAGATCTTCGCCACAGCGTGGGAAGGAGACAGCCAGGTAATCTACGCCAATCAACGCCGCAGTCTTAATGTCTGCTTTGTCTTTTTCGGTCAGCGCTTCAGCCGACAAACCGCCGCCAAGTTTGTTGATACCTTTATTGTTGGAGAGGGGACCACCGACGGTGACTTCGGTGAACACTTTCATGCCCTGAACTTCCAGTACTTTTAACTGGACGCGACCATCGTCCAGCAGCAGGATGTCACCAGGCACGACGTCAGCAGGCAGGCCTTTGTAGTCGATACCGACTTTTTCTTTGTCGCCTTCACCTTTACCCAGGTTGGCGTCGAGCAGGAATTTATCCCCAATATTGAGGAAAACTTTGCCTTCTTTAAAGGTGGATACACGGATTTTGGGCCCCTGGAGGTCACCCAGAATAGCCACATGACGCCCCAGTCTTGCGGCAATCTCACGAACTTTATCCGCGCGCATTTTGTGATCTTCAGGCGAGCCGTGAGAAAAGTTCATACGTACAACGTTGGCACCCGCCGCGATAACTTTTTCAAGATTATTATCGCGATCTGTTGCTGGGCCTAACGTGGTAACGATTTTTGTTCTGCGAAGCCTTCTGGACATGTAATACTCCGTTGACTGAAACAACCAGGTGTTGCTTGAACATGAAATCCGAATGAAATAACGCCGCGATGGCGATAAATTAATCTCATTCGGATGTCGTATAAGATTAGGACAGTGACAGTCGTTTTTAGCGATCGTCACTTAAATTAAGTAACTGCTTATCAAAACGCGATTCCTTCAGCGCTTCCTTGACCCGCTTCAAGTTATCTCTGAATTTTGCACCGCGTCGCAAAGTAAATCCTGTCGCCAGCACATCTATCACGGTCAGCTGTGCAAGTCGAGAAACCATGGGCATATAAATGTCAGTATCTTCCGGTACGTCGAGGGTAATTGCCAGCGTTGCTTCCCGGGCGAGCGGGGTACCCGCAGAGGTGAGGGCAATCACCATTGCGTCGTTTTCGCGAGCCAGCTGCGCCAGCTCGACCAGATTTTTTGTTCTTCCAGTGTGAGAAATCAGCACCACCACGTCTCCGTCGCTACAATTCATACAACTCATGCGTTGCAGCACGATATCATCGGAGTACACCACCGGAACATTAAAACGAAAGAACTTATTCATCGCATCGTGGGCAACGGCGGCTGAAGAGCCTAATCCGAAAAAGGCGATTTTTTTTGCCTGAGTGAGCAAGTCGACGGCGCGGTTGATGGCAGATTTATCCAGTGAATGACGGACATGATCAAGCGTTGCCATTGCGGACTCAAATATTTTCCCTGTGTATGATTCAACGCTGTCATCTTCATTGACATTGCGATTAACATAGGGAGTGCCATTCGCCAGACTTTGTGCCAGATGAAGTTTAAAATCAGGAAAACCGCGCGTGTCCATGCTGCGACAGAAACGATTCACCGTCGGTTCGCTAACATTGGCTTCCAGCGCCAGAGCAGCAATACTCGAATGGATCGCGTTATCGGGCGAAGCCAGAATGACCTCGGCAACTTTGCGCTCTGATTTGCTCAAATGTTCCAGCTGAGACTGGATTTTTTCCAGCATATTCATGATGTAAAGAAACTCACGGGTAATGACGATTTCCGCACTGAAAGAAATCGAAATGTAGTTTTGTCAGATATTACGCCTGTGTGCTGTGTTAATGACAAAAGCAGATAAAAAAGTTGTTATTTTTTTTCATAACATGATCAGTGTCAGATTTTTACCCAATGGAAAACGATGATTTTTTTATCAGTTTTGCCGCACTTTGCGCGCTTTTCCCGTAATCGCACGGGTGGATAAGCGTTTACAGTTTTCGCAAGCTCGTAAAAGCAGTACAGTGCACCGTAAGAAAATTACAAGTATACCCTGGCTTAAGTACCGGGTTAGTTAACTTAAGGAGAATGACATGGCGGTAACGCAAACAGCCCAGGCCTGTGACCTGGTCATTTTCGGCGCGAAAGGCGACCTTGCGCGTCGTAAATTGCTGCCTTCCCTGTATCAACTGGAAAAAGCCGGTCAGCTCAACCCGGACACCCGGATTATCGGCGTAGGGCGTGCTGACTGGGATAAAGCGGCATATACCAAAGTTGTCCGCGAGGCGCTCGAAACTTTCATGAAAGAAACCATTGATGAAGGTTTATGGGACACCCTGAGTGCACGTCTGGATTTTTGTAATCTCGATGTCAATGACACTGCTGCATTCAACCGTCTCGGCGCGATGCTGGATCAAAAAAATCGTATCACCATTAACTACTTTGCCATGCCGCCTAGCACTTTTGGCGCAATTTGCAAAGGGCTTGGCGAGGCAAAACTGAATGCTAAACCGGCACGCGTAGTCATGGAGAAACCGCTGGGGACGTCGCTGGCGACCTCGCAGGAAATCAATGATCAGGTTGGCGAATACTTCGAGGAGTGCCAGGTTTACCGTATCGACCACTATCTTGGTAAAGAAACGGTGCTGAACCTGTTGGCGCTGCGTTTTGCTAACTCCCTGTTTGTGAATAACTGGGACAATCGCACCATTGATCATGTTGAGATTACCGTGGCAGAAGAAGTGGGGATCGAAGGGCGCTGGGGCTATTTTGATAAAGCCGGTCAGATGCGTGACATGATTCAGAACCACCTGCTACAAATTCTCTGCATGATTGCGATGTCTCCGCCATCTGACCTGAGCGCAGACAGCATCCGCGATGAAAAAGTGAAAGTACTGAAGTCCCTGCGCCGCATCGACCGCTCCAACGTACGCGAAAAAACCGTACGCGGGCAATATACTGCGGGCTTCGCCCAGGGCAAAAAAGTGCCGGGATATCTGGAAGAAGAGGGCGCGAACAAGAGCAGCAATACAGAAACCTTCGTAGCGATCCGCGTCGACATTGATAACTGGCGCTGGGCCGGTGTGCCATTCTACCTTCGTACTGGTAAACGTCTGCCGACCAAATGTTCTGAAGTCGTGGTCTATTTCAAAACACCTGAACTGAATCTGTTTAAAGAATCGTGGCAGGATCTGCCGCAGAATAAACTGACTATCCGTCTGCAACCTGATGAAGGCGTGGATATCCAGGTACTGAATAAAGTTCCTGGCCTTGACCACAAACATAACCTGCAAATCACCAAGCTGGATCTGAGCTATTCAGAAACCTTTAATCAGACGCATCTGGCGGATGCCTATGAACGTTTGCTGCTGGAAACCATGCGTGGTATTCAGGCACTGTTTGTTCGTCGCGACGAAGTGGAAGAAGCCTGGAAATGGGTAGACTCCATTACTGAGGCGTGGGCGATGGACAATGATGCGCCGAAACCGTATCAGGCCGGAACCTGGGGACCCGTTGCCTCGGTGGCGATGATTACCCGTGATGGTCGTTCCTGGAATGAGTTTGAGTAATATCTGCGCTTATCCTTTATGGTTATTTTACCGGTAACATGATCTTGCACAGATTGTAGAACAATTTTTACACTTTCAGGCCTCGTGCGGATTCACCCACGAGGCTTTTTTTATTACACTGACTGAAACGTTTTTGCCCTATGAGCTCCGGTTACAGGCGTTTCAGTCATAAATCCTCTGAATGAAACGCGTTGTGAATCATCCTGCTCTGACAACTCAATTTCAGGAGCCTTTATGAATCCACAATTGTTACGCGTAACAAATCGAATCATTGAACGTTCGCGCGAGACTCGCTCTGCTTATCTCGCCCGGATAGAACAAGCGAAAACTTCGACCGTTCATCGTTCGCAGTTGGCATGCGGTAACCTGGCACACGGTTTCGCTGCCTGCCAGCCAGAAGACAAAGCCTCTTTGAAAAGCATGTTGCGTAACAATATCGCCATCATCACCTCCTATAACGACATGCTCTCCGCGCACCAGCCTTATGAACACTATCCAGAAATCATTCGTAAAGCCCTGCATGAAGCGAATGCGGTTGGTCAGGTTGCGGGCGGTGTTCCGGCGATGTGTGATGGTGTCACCCAGGGGCAGGATGGAATGGAATTGTCGCTGCTAAGCCGCGAAGTGATAGCGATGTCTGCGGCGGTCGGGCTGTCCCATAACATGTTTGATGGTGCTCTGTTCCTCGGTGTGTGCGACAAGATTGTCCCGGGTCTGACGATGGCAGCCCTGTCGTTTGGTCATTTGCCTGCGGTGTTTGTGCCGTCTGGACCGATGGCAAGCGGTTTGCCAAATAAAGAAAAAGTGCGTATTCGCCAGCTTTATGCCGAAGGTAAAGTGGACCGCATGGCCTTACTGGAGTCAGAAGCCGCGTCTTACCATGCGCCGGGAACATGTACTTTCTACGGTACTGCCAACACCAACCAGATGGTGGTGGAATTTATGGGGATGCAGTTGCCAGGCTCTTCTTTTGTTCATCCGGATTCTCCGCTGCGCGATGCTTTGACCGCTGCCGCTGCGCGTCAGGTTACACGCATGACCGGTAATGGTAATGAATGGATGCCGATCGGTAAGATGATCGATGAGAAAGTGGTGGTGAACGGTATCGTTGCACTGCTGGCGACCGGTGGTTCCACTAACCACACCATGCACCTGGTGGCGATGGCGCGCGCGGCCGGTATTCAGATTAACTGGGATGACTTCTCTGACCTTTCTGATGTTGTACCGCTGATGGCACGTCTCTACCCGAACGGTCCGGCCGATATTAACCACTTCCAGGCGGCAGGTGGCGTACCGGTTCTGGTGCGTGAACTGCTCAAAGCAGGCCTGCTGCATGAAGATGTCAATACGGTGGCAGGCTTTGGTCTGTCTCGTTATACCCTTGAACCATGGCTGAATAATGGTGAACTGGACTGGCGGGAAGGGGCGGAAAAATCACTCGACAGCAATGTGATCGCTTCCTTCGAACAACCTTTCTCTCATCATGGTGGGACAAAAGTGTTAAGCGGTAACCTGGGCCGTGCGGTTATGAAAACCTCTGCCGTGCCGGTTGAGAACCAGGTGATTGAAGCGCCAGCGGTTGTTTTTGAAAGCCAGCATGACGTTATGCCGGCCTTTGAAGCGGGTTTGCTGGACCGCGATTGTGTCGTTGTTGTCCGTCATCAGGGGCCAAAAGCGAACGGAATGCCAGAATTACATAAACTCATGCCGCCACTTGGTGTATTATTGGACCGGTGTTTCAAAATTGCGTTAGTTACCGATGGACGACTCTCCGGCGCTTCAGGTAAAGTGCCGTCAGCTATCCACGTAACACCAGAAGCCTACGATGGCGGGCTGCTGGCAAAAGTGCGCGACGGGGACATCATTCGTGTGAATGGACAGACAGGCGAACTGACGCTGCTGGTAGACGAAGCGGAACTGGCTGCTCGCGAACCGCACATTCCTGACCTGAGCGCGTCACGCGTGGGGACAGGACGTGAATTATTCAGCGCCTTGCGTGAAAAACTGTCCGGTGCCGAACAGGGCGCAACCTGTATCACTTTTTAAGACGACAAATTTGTAATCAGGCGAGAGAAAACTCTGATGAAAAACTGGAAAACAAGTGCAGAATCAATCCTGACCACCGGCCCGGTTGTACCGGTTATCGTGGTAAAAAAACTGGAACACGCAGTGCCGATGGCAAAAGCGTTGGTTGCTGGTGGGGTGCGCGTTCTGGAAGTGACTCTGCGTACCGAGTGTGCAGTTGACGCTATCCGTGCTATCGCCAAAGAAGTGCCTGAAGCGATTGTGGGTGCCGGTACGGTGCTGAATCCACAGCAGCTGGCAGAAGTCACTGAAGCGGGTGCACAGTTCGCAATTAGCCCGGGTCTGACCGAGCCGCTGCTGAAAGCTGCTACCGAAGGGACTATTCCTCTAATTCCGGGGATCAGCACTGTTTCCGAACTGATGCTGGGTATGGACTACGGTTTGAAAGAGTTCAAATTCTTCCCGGCTGAAGCTAACGGCGGCGTGAAAGCCCTGCAGGCGATCGCGGGTCCGTTCTCCCAGGTCCGTTTCTGCCCGACGGGTGGTATTTCTCCGGCTAACTACCGTGACTACCTGGCGCTGAAAAGCGTGCTGTGCATCGGTGGTTCCTGGCTGGTTCCGGCAGATGCGCTGGAAGCGGGCGATTACGACCGCATTACTAAGCTGGCGCGTGAAGCTGTAGAAGGCGCTAAGCTGTAAAAGTCAAAACGCCCGATCTACGATCGGGCATTTTTGTAGCGTTTTTTTGCCGGGTTTAACCCTGTACTTTTACCTGTCCGGCGGCGTGCTTCGCGCGTTCAATGGCGTCAACAACACTCTCAGCGGTCGCCAGCGCAACACCCAGACGACGGCTGCCATCAATTTCCGGCTTACCAAATAAACGAATCTGCAAATCTGCGCCTACGGCATTCTGCACATTATCAAACGTGACATTCTGACTGGTCAGTTGTGGCAGAATAACGGCAGAAGCTGCAGGACCATACTGACGGATCCCGCCAACAGGAAGTCCGAGGAAGGCACGTACATGCAGGGCAAACTCTGAGAGATCTTGAGAAATTAACGTCACCATCCCGGTATCATGTGGACGAGGGGAGACCTCACTGAAAATCACCTCATCACCACAGACAAACAGCTCGACACCAAACAGACCATAACCGCCCAGTGCCAGCACCACTTTACGGGCAATCTCCTGCGCACGTTCAAGGGCAAGCGGGCTCATTTGCTGTGGTTGCCAGGATTCACGGTAGTCGCCATCTTCCTGGCGATGACCTACTGGTGCACAGAAATGGACGCCATCCACCGCGCTGACGGTTAGCAGGGTAATTTCGAAGTCAAACTTAACGACGCCTTCAACAATTACGCGGCCCGCTCCGGCGCGACCGCCTTGCTGAGCGTATTCCCATGCCTGAGCAAGTTGCTCTGCAGAGCGAATAAACGTCTGCCCCTTGCCGGAAGAGCTCATCACCGGTTTTACAATGCAGGGATAGCCAATGGCGGCAACCGCCTCGCGGAAAAGGCTTTCGCTATCGGCAAAACGATAAGTGGAAGTGGGCAGCTGCAGCTCTTCTGCCGCCAGGCGACGGATACCCTCGCGATTCATCGTTAATTTCGTTGCGCGAGCGCAGGGGACAACATTCAGTCCTTCCTCTTCAAGTTGGATCAGCATATCGGTGGCAATAGCTTCGATCTCCGGCACGATATAATGTGGTTTTTCCAGTTCAACCACACGGCGTAATGCATCACCATCAAGCATATTAATGACATGGGAGCGATGCGCGACATGCATGGCTGGTGCGTCGGAATAGCGATCGACGGCAATCACCTCTACGCCGAGACGCTGACACTCGATTGCCACTTCTTTACCCAGTTCACCGGAGCCTAATAACATCACGCGAGTTGCTGCCGGACGCAGCGCAGTGCCTAATAACGTCATAACGAATATCCCCTGATTAATTCCGCGCGCAGTATAAACGAAAACGTTTGCGTGTGTCTTTATTGCTGATGTTGATTTCTCAACCGAAAAGAAATATACTGTATAAAATCACAGTTATTATGAGAGGCTGCAAATGGCGGTTGAAGTTAAATACGTAGTCATTCGTGAGGGCGAAGAGAAAATGTCGTTTACCAGCAAAAAGGAAGCCGATGCTTATGACAAAATGCTTGATACGGCGGATCTGCTTGACACCTGGCTGACAAATTCTCCAGTGCAAATGGAAGACGAGCAACGTGAAGCCCTTTCGCTATGGCTGGCAGAACAAAAAGATGTGCTGAGCACCATTCTGAAAACCGGCAAATTACCGTCCCCACAGGTCGTCGGTGCTGAATCCGAAGAGGAAGATGCCTCACACGCGGCCTGAAGCAACTTGCGCTCCTGACAATTTGTACCATGCTTTCTCCTGAATCATTGTGCTATGGAGAAAAACATGAAAAAAAGAGGGGCGTTTTTAGGGCTGTTGTTGGTTTCTGCCTGCGCATCAGTTTTCGCTGCCAATAATGAAACCAGCAAGTCGGTCACTTTCCCAAAGTGTGAAGGGCTGGATGCTGCCGGAATTGCCGCGAGCGTAAAACGTGATTATCAACAAAATCGCGTGGCGCGCTGGGCAGATGATCAAAAAATTGTCGGTCAGGCCGATCCCGTGGCTTGGGTCAGTTTGCAGGACATTCAGGGTAAAGATGATAAATGGTCAGTACCGCTAACCGTGCGTGGTAAAAGTGCCGATATTCATTACCAGGTCAGCGTGGACTGCAAAGCGGGAATGGCGGAATATCAGCGGCGTTAATGGCTTCTGATAATTCGATTGACCGTTGGCGGATGCGGCGCGAGTGCCTTGTCCGCCCCAGAACGCACCACAATCGTAGGCCTGAGAAGACGCAACAGCGTCGCATCGGGCAATCAGCATCAAACAATGCCACTCAAAACGACAAACTACTTTCACCTAAAATACCCTTATCACCTGATATACAGTAAATACCTTACCTGGCGCGAATTTCTTTGAATAACGGCCTACCGCCCCGCTTATTTGCGCATCTTTTGTCTCGATATACATTTTCTGACATCCTCATCCGCTATGCTACAGGCACTAAAAATGGTTATTGAGGAGCAAATATGGCTAACTGGTTAAATCAACTGCAATCCCTGCTTGGGCAAAGCAGTTCTTCTACCTCCTCGTCTGCGGATCAGGGATTGGGCAAACTGTTAGTGCCAGGCGCATTAGGCGGACTGGCTGGGCTGCTGGTCGCAAATAAATCAGCACGTAAACTTCTTACGAAATATGGCACCAACGCGTTACTGGTTGGCGGCGGAGCGGTAGCGGGTACGGTGCTGTGGAATAAATACAAAGATAAAATTCGCGCGGCGCATCAGGACGAACCGCAGTTTGGCGCGCAAAGTACGCCGCTGGATGAGCGTACAGAACGTTTGATCCTTGCGCTGGTCTTTGCCGCTAAAAGTGATGGTCATATTGATGCCAAAGAACGTGCGGCAATCGACCAGCAATTGCGTGAAGCCGGCGTGGAAGAGCAGGGGCGTGTACTCATTGAGCAGGCAATCGAACAACCGCTGGATCCACAACGCCTGGCTACCGGGGTCCGCAATGAAGAAGAGGCGCTGGAAATCTATTTCCTGAGTTGCGCGGCTATTGATATTGACCATTTTATGGAACGCAGTTACCTGAATGCACTGGGTGACGCGCTGAAAATCCCCCAGGATGTTCGTGACGGCATTGAACGCGATCTCGAACAGCAAAAACGCACTTTGGCGGAATAATTCCGCTCTCTGGATAGTCTGAAGTTGAATATTTCGGGCTATCCAGAACCGCACAGCCATTTGAACAGACTGATTTTCTCTGTCTGCATAACATTCGATATCCGCGCCATTACCTGTCATCATCTAAGCAATGACTCCCCTGTTTCGCTTGCATCCCCGGTGAGTTTTGCCACCCTTATAGGATGTTTCAACCAGAAAGAACAATAACATGCTACCAAAAGCCGCCCGCATTCCCCACGCCATGACGCTTCATGGCGATACGCGCATCGATAATTACTACTGGCTGCGGGACGATACGCGTTCTCAGCCAGAAGTCCTGGACTACCTGCAACAAGAAAATAGTTACGGTCATCGGGTGATGGCCTCACAACAAGCCTTGCAGGATCGCATCTTAAAGGAAATCATCGACCGCATTCCGCAACGAGAAGTTTCTGCGCCCTACATCAAAAATGGCTACCGCTATCGGCATATTTATGAACCAGGCTGTGAATATGCTATCTACCAGCGTCAATCGGCGTTCAGTGAAGAGTGGGACGAGTGGGAAATATTGCTCGATGCCAACAAGCGCGCGGCTCATAGTGAGTTTTATTCGATGGGCGGAATGGCGATTACGCCCGATAACACCATTATGGCGCTGGCAGAAGATTTTCTTTCCCGACGCCAGTACGGCATTCGTTTTCGTAATCTGGAAACAGGTAACTGGTACCCGGAACTGCTGGATAACGTTGAACCCAGCTTTGTCTGGGCAAATGACTCCTGGACTTTCTACTATGTTCGCAAGCATCCGGTGACGCTGCTGCCTTATCAGGTCTGGCGTCACGCCATCGGTACGCCAGCATCGCAAGATAAACTGATCTACGAAGAAAAAGACGATACCTATTACGTCAGCCTGCATAAAACGACCTCGAAGCACTATGTAGTCATTCATTTGGCCAGCGCCACCACCAGTGAAGTTCGCCTGCTGGACGCGGAAATGGCCGATGCCGAGCCGTTTGTTTTTCTGCCGCGCCGCAAAGATCACGAATACAGCCTTGATCACTACCAGCATCGTTTTTATCTGCGTTCCAACCGCCACGGCAAAAACTTTGGCTTATACCGTACCCGTATGCGTGATGAGCAACAGTGGGAAGAGTTAATTCCGCCACGCGAAAACATCATGCTGGAAGGGTTTACGCTGTTTACCGACTGGCTGGTGGTTGAAGAGCGTCAGCGCGGGTTAACCAGTTTGCGCCAAATTAACCGCAAGACCCGGGAAGTCATTGGTATTGCCTTTGATGATCCAGCCTATGTGACCTGGATTGCCTACAATCCAGAACCTGAAACCGCGCGATTGCGTTATGGTTATTCTTCCATGACCACACCAGACACTTTGTTTGAACTGGATATGGATACCGGTGAGCGTCGTGTATTAAAACAAACAGAAGTGCCCGGTTTTGATGCGGCGAATTACCGCAGTGAACACCTGTGGATAGTCGCCCGTGATGGCGTCGAAGTTCCGGTTTCGTTGGTCTACCATCGCAAACATTTTCGCAAAGGACACAACCCGTTGCTGGTGTATGGCTATGGTTCTTACGGCGCAAGTATTGATGCCGATTTCAGTTTTAGCCGCTTGAGTTTGTTAGATCGTGGCTTTGTCTACGCCATTGTCCATGTTCGCGGCGGTGGTGAGCTGGGGCAACAATGGTACGAAGACGGAAAATTTCTGAAGAAGAAAAATACGTTTAATGATTATCTTGATGCCTGCGATGCATTGTTAAAACTGGGCTATGGCTCTCCTTCGCTTTGTTATGCGATGGGCGGGAGTGCGGGGGGCATGTTGATGGGCGTTGCAATTAATCAACGCCCGGAATTATTCCACGGCGTTATCGCCCAGGTACCGTTTGTTGATGTTGTAACAACGATGCTTGATGAATCAATTCCTCTTACCACTGGTGAGTTTGAAGAGTGGGGTAACCCGCAGGATCCGCAATATTACGAGTACATGAAAAGCTACAGCCCGTATGACAACGTCACCGCACAGGCTTATCCGCATTTACTGGTAACGACCGGTTTGCACGATTCTCAGGTGCAATATTGGGAACCGGCAAAATGGGTCGCTAAATTGCGCGAGCTGAAAACCGATGACCATCTTTTATTGCTCTGTACCGACATGGACTCAGGCCATGGCGGTAAATCTGGTCGCTTTAAATCGTACGAAGGCGTAGCGATGGAATATGCTTTTCTGGTCGCGCTGGCGCAGGGAACATTACCCGCTACGCCTGCGGACTAAGTATTTTCCAGATAATGTTTCAGTGTTAAACGCAGCTCCGGGCTCATGCTGTCCAGGTTATTAAATAACCAGCGCAGATAGCCCGGATCGCGTTCGGCAACGTCGGAAACCGCTTTGCCACGGTATTTGCCAAAGGTGAAGGTCGTCATCAACGACGGACGTCCGGTGATATCGGCCATCTGTTCTGCCGTCCAGCCGGAGGTGTTCATAATATCGATAAGCAACGCGGCGGTGATATAACAGTCATACAACGCGCGGTGATGATGCAGGCCCGGCGGCGTCTGTACATTGAGCTTGCGTGTTTTATATAACGCCATATTGCTGTACTTGATCCCAGGCCACAAACGACGGGCCAGTTTCATAGTGCAAATCCACTCACCGGGCATCTCAGGCAGTACGCGGCGGTCAAAGCTGGCGTTATGCGCGACATACCATTCACTACCGTAATAGTGTGGGATCACATCTTCAATCCACGGTTTATCGGCGACCATGGCTTCGGTGATGCGATGAATCGCCATCGCTTGTGGACTAATAGGACGATCGGGGCGCACCAGGTGGCTCATGGGGTTGACGATTTTTCCGTCAATGACATCAACAGAGGCAATCTCAACGATCCCTCCCTGCAAACCGCAGGTTTCTGTATCGATAATGCGCAACATGGCATGCTCCAGGCCGAAAAAGCCTAGCGTAATGGAATGATATCGCCTTGCCAACCCTGTGATGAACGCTGACCGACTAACAATAATGAACCACGATCGGCGCGAACGATGAGACGACCATATTCATCCCATAGTGCACTGTTACCACGGGCATTTGCCATCAGCACGGCAATCGAGTACTGATGTGAAAAAAATTGTAAGCGACGGGCCGACGCCAGCAGGTCGGGTTCTCCCAGACATTGCCCTGTAGTAAACAGTGAACAGGTCGGGTCCATATCCATACCTTCCGGTTGTTCATCGACCACCGTGATGGTTCTGGAACGACGACCCAGACATGCACCATGACTCTGATGGTAGATCCCAGGCGTTTTTCGCCACGGTGCGAACACCGCAATTCCACGAATAAAGCGATCGTTATATTCAACGGGAAGGCCGGCAATGATGGTCATTCGCCAGGTCGTTGCGGCATAACAAAGCGGGTCTAACAGTGAGAGATCGGGTGGGGCAGGAAGGGCACGTCGCGAATAATCACACCCCAGTAAAGAAAGCGATGGAAAAACTAACAGCTGACATTGTTGCCTGGCGGCGGCCCTCACAAACTCCAGATGATGAGCTACCTGTTCGGTGAGTGAGGTTTTACGAGGCTCATATTGCGCTGCTGCAACTTTCCAGAACGACATAATGACTTCCTTTTCAAAATGACTGCAAATTATGGGTGCGGTTTAGAAAATACTCATAATTTAGCAGGCGTTATGTAAGAAAGTGTAACTCTGTATAAGTTTTATTTAAGTTTGGGCTCGTAAGGTAAACGTGACAGATTGACCGAAGCCAAACGGTGGGCAATAAGCCGCTCGCGAAACCAGCTGCGCAAATGTTCAGGCTGTTCACGTTCAACCGCTTCAGCGATCACCGGCATATTGTAGCGTTCTTTAAATGCCACCCCGGCCGCCGCCAAATCGACATTCACTTTATCCATTTCTGTTTGATCCAGTTTAGCCAGATTCTTCAGCATTCTTAATCTCCTCATCATTCGCGGGCAAAAGTTACTAAGAGTGAGCCAGGATGGCAAGCCGGAATTGATGATCCTCGACTCAGACATTAGACAAGGTTATGCTCTGTAAAAAAGTTATTACAAAAAGGAATAGATAATATGACTTCAACTGCACGCTCCCTTCGCTACGCGCTGGCAATCCTGACCACTTCGTTGGTGACACCTTCCGTCTGGGCACATGCGCATTTAACGCATCAGTATCCTGCGGCAAACGCGCAAGTGACAGCTGCACCGCAGGCAATCACTTTAAACTTCTCGGAAGGTGTTGAAACAGGATTCAGTGGTGCAAAAATCACGGGGCCAAAAAACGAAAATATTAAAACATTACCGGCGAAGCGAAATGAGCAGGACCAAAAGCAACTGATTGTTCCACTGGCCGATTCGCTGAAACCCGGAACCTACATCGTTGACTGGCATGTTGTTTCGGTGGACGGGCATAAAACGAAAGGACACTACACCTTTAGCGTGAAATAAATCATGCTGGCGTTTACCTGGATCGCGCTGCGATTTATCCATTTCACCTCGCTGATGCTGGTCTTTGGCTTCGCAATGTACGGTGCCTGGCTGGCCCCCTTAACGATTCGTCGCTTGCTGGCGAAGCGTTTTCTGCGTTTACAACAGCACGCTGCCGTCTGGAGTTTGATCAGTGCCACTGCAATGCTCGCCGTTCAGGGCGGGTTGATGGGAACGGGATGGGCAGATGTATTTTCGCCAAACATTTGGCAGGCTGTTTTGCAAACGCAGTTTGGTGGCGTCTGGTTATGGCAAATTGTTCTCGCCCTCGTAACGTTGATCGTCGCCCTTATGCAACCGCGGAATGTGTCACGTTTGCTGTTTATGCTCACTACCGCGCAATTTATTCTGCTGGCGGGAGTGGGGCATGCGACGATGAATGAAGGGGTAACGGCGAAAATCCATCAGACTAATCACGCGATTCACCTGATTTGTGCGGCGGCGTGGTTTGGGGGATTACTGCCGGTGCTCTGGTGTATGCAACTCATCAAAGGCCGTTGGCGACACCAGGCCATTCAGGCGCTGATGCGTTTTTCCTGGTGCGGGCATTTTGCGGTGATCGGCGTACTGGCAAGCGGCGTGCTTAATGCATTGTTGATTACCGGATTTCCCTCCACGCTTACGACTTACTGGGGCCAACTCTTATTGCTCAAAGCCATCCTGGTGATGATTATGGTGGTCATTGCGCTGGCTAATCGTTATGTTCTTGTACCGCGCATGAGGCAAGATGAAGATCGTGCGGCACCCTGGTTTGAGTGGATGACTAAACTCGAATGGGCGATAGGTGCGGTAGTGCTGGTGATCATCAGCCTGCTTGCGACTCTCGAACCTTTTTGATGGATTACGAAAATGATGAAAAAAAGTATTCTGACGTTTCTGTTACTCACCAGTTCTGCAGCGGCGCTGGCTGCACCGCAGGTGATTACCGTCAGTCGTTTTGAAGTGGGTAAAGACAAATGGGCGTTTAATCGCGAAGAGGTGATGCTGACTTGCAGACCGGGTAATGCTTTGTATGTCATTAACCCAAGTACCCTCGTGCAGTATCCTTTAAACGATATCGCACAAAAGGAAGTTGCCAGTGGGAAGACTAAAGCCCAACCCATTTCGGTGATTCAGATTGATGATCCTAACAATCCCGGCGAAAAAATGAGTCTGGCACCGTTTATAGAACGAGCTGAAAAACTCTGTTAATTACCTAAAATAGCCTTTTGATTTCCAATAAAAAAACCGCCTCAGTTCTTTCACCAGAACGGGCGGTTTTTAACATTTCAGCTGATGACCACCACGCTTTTTATTGACCATTTTGCACGCAAACTGGAAAACCTGGCGTCGTCATCTATTCTTAAAGGGCAAGGCAACTAAGCCTGCATTAATGCCAACTTTTAGCGCACGGCTCTCTCCCAAGAGCCATTTCCCTGGACCGAATACAGGAATCGTATTCGGTCTCTTTTTAATTGTATTTAAAATCAATTAGTTGCAAGCGTCTCCCCGAAATTCCCCGAAATTTACTCGAATTTCTGTATTCCGGTCTTTTTTGGTTATATCACAACCAATATACATTTAACAATCCATTTACGTTAAAATCAGAGCAGTAAGTACGTTTTTTCTCGCTCATCAAGATACATTTTTGTTGTCTTCTCCGATGTGTGACCAAGTAGGCGCTGGGCAAATTCTTCTCCACATGTTTCTTTGTACAATCGTCCAGCCAGACTTCTGATCTCGTGAAAAGTTGGTGGGTTTTCACTGAACTGGATACCTGTTAATTTTCTGGCTGCGACAAATTTTTTTGTCAGGCCATCCGGGTGAATGCTGCCGTCAGGGCTGTTTTTTCTAATCCCGGCACTGATTAGATAATCTCCCCGGCTTACCAGGCGGCATCGTTCAACTACTGTACCAAGCCGTAGACCAGCGACAGGAAGGCTGAGTGACAGAGGGATAGCAATCATCATTCCTGTCTTAATTTGCCTGATGTGGAGACGGTCATCATAAATATCACTGAACCGCATATTCGTTATGTCTTCGCGACGTTGTCCTGTTACAAGGGCTAAATCCATAGCTAATGGGAACCATGCCGGAAGTTGATCTGCTGCCTCCCTGATGCAGTTGTATGTCTTTAGTTTCAGTCGTTCTCTTGTAACTACTATTTTCGGTGCTCTTGTTGGCGTGACTGGATTTTGAGATATACGTCCTTCAACAATGGCCTCGCGAAACATATCAGACAACACAGAACGCATTGATCCTGCCATTGTGTTTTTCCCTCCTTCAATCCACAAATCAAGAAACTCGGCAATATGGCGAGTGGTTATTTCTGTCAGTAAAATCTCTCCCAATTTTTCTTTTATTGTCTCCAGTTGATTTACCCGGATTTTATAAGTATTTCTGGACACTTTTCTCCTTATAAGAATCGTTTTGTAACGTTCAATCCAGTCTGCCATAGTAAATGAGTCGAACCCTTTAAGCTTTTCAATTAAGGCAGCAGGAGAGTAGTTTTTGTATATATAATGATTTGCTTCAATTGCCTGCGCTACTGCATCTCTTCTTGAAATTTTACCTAGTGTAAATTCTTCTTTCGTCAGAGGGTTGCGCCAGTAATATGCTTTGTCCCTCCTTCGATATGTTAAGTTTTTAGGCAAATTGGGATCGTATTTTTTCCGCTGCATGTTTTAACTTCTCCAGTAACGGACTGTCTCTCCCTTGTCGCCCATTAGGCTGATGGTGTGTTATATCGGTATCAACCTTATTTGGGTTGATATAGAAAGCCTCCGGAACCACCCTGTAACTCCTCCCGTGTAGTTCAGGTGCAGGATAAATGTTTCCATTCCTTGCCCATCGTCTCAGCGTTGATATTGATGGTGGATTATCCGGATATCTGAGTTTCCCCCACGTTTTGAGTGTCACAAGATTCATTGCCATACCTCTTACGATATGACCGCCAGTAAATATACAGAATACTGGCGGACGTGATTGATTTTTAATAATCAGCTATGAAGTTCTAATTTGGATATAATGCAACTCACGAGGACAGAAGTTTCTCGCAATTAAAATTTATCAGTTTTACTTTCTGCTCTCTGGAAACGCCTGCTTCTTTTTTCCCCGAGAGCATTTTTTCGCATTCCGATTTGGTTAACTTTGTTTTTGAGTACCTTGTCCAGTTAGTAGGAGTGCCACCTTCCTTTTCAATAGTGGCGGTAATTTTATACATGAACACCTCCATTATTATTTCCAGTGGTTCGTTTATTCCATCGTTCGAGTGCTTCTTTTTCACTTCCACCATAGCCGGTTCGGGATTCGCATCCGTTACACTTCGCGCGGTAATATCCTGAAATGGCTTTCACCGTTACTGATGGACAACCACAAAAAGGGCATGGTTTGACTTTTGTGTATCGCACTGGTTTTTCTCCTGTGAGCTTTGTGGCTGCGCTCATTTCCATTGCTCCCCAAATACAAAACCAATTTCAGCCAGTGCCTCGTCCATTTTTTCGATGAATTCTGGCACCATCTCGTCAAAACTCGCCATGTACTTTTCATCCCGCTCAACCACGACATAATGCAGGCCTTCACGCTTCATACGCGGGTCATAGTTGGCAAAGTACCAGGCATCTTTTTGCGTCACCCACATGCTGTACTGCACCTGGGCCATGTAAGCCGACTTTATGGCCTCGAAACCACCGAGCCGGAACTTCATGAAATCCCGGGAGGTGAACGGGCATTTCAGCTCAAGGCCGTTGCCGTCATTGCATAAACCATCGGGAGAGCAGGCGGTGCGCATAGTCTCGTCGCGATAGATGATCGGGGATTCAGTAACATCCACGCCGGAAGTAAACTCAAACAGGGCTCTGGCGTCGTTCTCGTACTGTTTTCCCCAGGCCAGCGCCTTAGCGTTAACTTCAGGAGCCACACCGGTGCAAACCTCGGCAAGCAAGGTGTGGAAGTAGGACATTTTCATGTCTGGCCACTTTTTTCCTGAGCGGGGTTTTGCTATCACGTTGTGAACGTCTGAAGCTGTGATGACACCTAGCCGTAATTTGTGCCACGCATCATCTCCCTGTTCGACAGTTATCACGTCGATCCCGGTACGCTGCAGGATAATGTCTGGTGTCATGCTGCCACCTTCTGCCCTGCGGCTTTCTGTTTCAGGAATCCAAGAGCTTTTACCGCCTCGGCTTGTGTCAGTTCTGACGATGCGCGAATGTCGCGGCGAAGTATCTGGGAACAGAGCGGCAATAAGTCCTCATCCCATGTTTTACCCAGGGCGATTAGCAGAGCGTTAATCTCCTGCATGGTTTCATCGTTAACCGGAGTGATGTCGCGTTCCGGCTGACTTTCCGCAGTGTATGCGGCGTTTTCGACAATGCGCTCGGCCTCATCCTTGTCATAGATGCCAGCAAATCCGAAGGCCAGACGGGCACACTGGATCATGGCTTTATGCCGTAACATCCGTTTGGGATGCGACTGCCACGGCCCCGTGATTTCTCTGCCTTCGCTGGTTTTGAATGGTGCGCGGCGGCATTCATCCATCCACTCGGTAACGCAGATCGGATGATTACGATCTTTGCGGTAAATCCGGCATGTACAGGATTCATTGTCCTGCTCAAAGTCCATGCCATCAAACTGCTGGTTTTCATTGATGATGCGTGACCAGCCATCAACGCCCACCACCGGAACGATACCGTTCTGCTTATCAGGGAAGGCGTAAATCTCTTTCGTCCACGGATTAAGGCCGTACTGGTTGGCGACGATCAGCAGTGCGATAAACTGCGCATCGCTGGCATTGCCTTTAAATGCCGTCTGGCGAAGAGTGGCGATCAGTTCCTGCGGGTCGACAGTATCCATGCCGACACGTTCAGCCAGCTTCCCGGCCAGTGTTGCAAGTGCTGTACTCATTTGTTTTATACCTCTGAATCAATATCAACCTGGTGACGAGCAATGGTTTCAACCATGTACCGGATGTGTTCTGCCATGCGTTCCTGAAATTCAACATCGTCATCAAATGCGCGACTGATTGCCTGTTTGCTGGCACCGTGGCGTTGCAAATGGTCGATGCAGAGCGATTCAAACAGGTGCTGAGGCAGACCTTTCTCCAGGTCGTCCGCCAGTTCCGTTTCTTTTTCTTCGCGAACGATCTTCTGGTAGTGGCGTGACCATGCCAGCTCTACAATGCGATCAAAAATCGGGCATGTGCTCATCATCTGTTACCCCAAAATTTTCAAGTTTGTTTGCGATCATCATTGCAATACCCGGAATTAATGGCGCTGAGGCTATTCCTGCAGGATTCGCACATAAACCGTAAACCGCCGCAATCACCACTTGTCTTTTCCAGTCGAGTTTTTCTAATGATGAAGCTGTTGCTTCGCCAGTTTCATCACTGCAATCGCGATGCGGATCGCTGCCAGCATTCTCCTTGTGTGGATGTTCAGCGCCTTCCATTTTCTCCGGCTCATTTTCCCGAACTTCAACCTGATTCTCGTCATCGAATGTTTCCTGATATGTTGCGTCGCCCATCACCGCACCACAGTCAGGGCAGTTATCCCCGTCAGACTGACCGCAGGCGGTGCAAACTTTCTCCGTTTCCTGTTGTTGCACTACTGGCTCAGGCTGTTCCGTTTCTGGCTCGTTCTGTTGCGTATTTTGGTCGTTCTGTTCCGTTTCTGGCTGATTCTGGTATATAGAGTCGCGGGTCTGGATCCCCTTAACCCATTTCGGATCATTCGGGTCGCTAATCCCTTCAACAAATTCTCCGCGAGAGGCAGCCAGTAATTTGTCTGTATCGACAGGATTTTTGGGCGGAATGTTTTTCCGGGCTTCATGGAGTTCTGCCCGCAGTTTCTGATATTTCGCATCAACAGAATTTACCTGTGACTGAGAATCCAGCGGCTGCGTGTCCTGATGATGTTCAGTTGCATCCGGTTCCACTGTTTCAGCCGTTGCCTGTTCATCTGCCATTGCGCAAGATGGTTGCAGTTTTTCTTCATCATCCTGTTTTTCTTCTTCTGTTACACGCTGCGGCATCGGGGCAGAGGAACGACCGCAGGCAATATCCACGATTTCTGGATCAGGGTTGGCATGATCAGTTTCAGTCAGTACTTTGTTCAGATATTCAGTGACGTGTGCGGGGATAACCTCGATCCCAATTGGTGCTTCTTTTACGGACGCAACCACGATGGCGCGGGAATAATCCAGCCCGCCAGGCATGGTGATGAATTTGTCGCGGAAAACAGAAAAGGGTGGTTTATTTTCAGCGATAATTTCCTCGACACGTTTAGCGTGTGCCGGATGAAGGTTATAAATGTCCACGTCCATTGAACGAGCCAGTACGCCAGTGGCTACGTCGCGCGCCAGTGACGTCAGATCGTGAACGAAACCTTCGCCGCGATCGGTGAGGTTCCCGCCGCCAGCATTAGCGCCGGAAGCCGTGCGCGTGATGCGTGAAACACGATTTCCTTTTCGCCATTCTTTTGTCAGAAGACCGCGATCAATGTGTTCGGTATCCAGCCAGGCTGAAATGAAATTCTTAAATTCATAGGGCTGATGTTTTTTCGTGATAGAGAACACTGCCTTAATTGCATCAGTCAGGCGGAGCAGGGCGGCATTATCCAGAGTTGTCGGTTCTGCCATGCTGCGTATGGCCAACAGCAGATTCTGGACATAGCTGTTTTCCTGATCCATCTCAAGAGCAGTAATGTGTTTGCGTTGTTCACGGGTGGCATGATGCAGGTATTTCCGATCCCCGGCTGCATACGTAAAAATGTGCAGAAGACGCTGTGTGAACCGCAAAGTGGCTACAGAGACTTCGCAATCCTGGCAATCCTCGTGGGCGTCTGCCTGCGCGTTTTCTTCCTGGCCTCCCGCCAGTTCTTTGGTTTCTTGAGCATTATCCTGGTGGTGAACGTCGTCTGGCGCTGCTCCCGGTTTTAGTTCCCAGGTCATGGAGTCTTTGCTGAGTTGATAGCGGTCACTCCAGGTAAAATCGATCTCACCTTCAGGGGGAAGGTCATTAACGACAGGAAAATTCGTGGCAACAGGTTTAAAATAGCTGCTCAGTTTTTTGCCTGACTTAACGAGCAGGTAGTCCAGAGTGGCACAGGTCGATTCAAAATCGTCGCTTGCCCACAGGACGACGTCAGGTTCACCGGATGATTTTTTCGCTTTCCGTAACAGGAAGAGTGGTTTTGTGCTCATTGTTTTTTAACCTCAACTCAGATTAAAATTCGTTTTGTTCAGTGAATGATCTTGCCGGATACACACTGTTCATAGCCTGCGTATGGCGCAGGCTATTTCTTTCAGATTTCACCGCCTAATTTCATTGCAATCAGAGTTGCCAGAAATCCGGCTTTTTTTTCTGCGGGCAGATTCTTTCCGATGTGAACCAGGCACATTTTTGTGACACCTTCATCAAGTGTTTTTACGTTGCCTGATGGACCGTCGATATCAACCACAGTGAATGGGGTTTCTTTATTTTCTGTTTTAATCACGTAGCCAATACGCTTTCCTTCCAGATTAACCTCGTGAACAATGTCATCGGTCGTTACAACAGTGGCTTCATAACTGGTAATCATGTTTTTCTCCTTAATTAAGGTTGAGCGAATCCCTGCCATTGCTGGCATAAATTTAGTTTCGGATAGTCAGTTAATTAAAGTTCGTGTGCCATCTGGTCTTTTTCGGCACAGATTTCACTACAATATTTTTTCACTTCCGTCGTTGGTATAACGCCACGCATGAAATGAAGTGGTCTTGTAATGATTTTGCTTTCTTCAATTTCTTTATTGCAAAGGTGATAAGCACATTTTATTTTCTTAGTTATTACCATGACTCCGCCTTTACAGGTAAACCATCACGACCGAGGAAGACTTTAATCATGCAGTCAGAAATGCATGTTTTTGTAGTCAGGCTACGAATATAAAGTTTTCGCTTTTTAATATTGTTTGCCGAGGCGATATATGTCCGACCTTCATGAAGAACATAATCGCCAGGGGTCACACACTGACGTGGTATTTCATCAGTTCCGAAGTGATGAGCAATCATAATTATCTCCATTTTTACAAATGAATTTTGTCGATACGGTGCCTGGTGCCTCCAGGTGACGTTAACCAGTTAACAATTAACGCCGGATAATCCACCCATAACACTGATGCTTTTAACTGTGCCGCGTGCGCTTAGCCGCATTCACCGCATCACAAAATTCACTTTAAAAAGGGGCGGCAGGGCAGCCACGGAGTAGAACTGATGCCGCCAAAGACTACACATAGCAATGTCGTTATTTACAACCGGAGGCGCACTCCCACCATTTAAATTTAACAGACAAGACCGACTCTTTATGGATATCGGAAATGCGCCTTCGTGTTGTGCCCGGTTTTATTTCACCACCTCCGGGCTTTGGTGGTTTCTGCTATACCCCTACAGCGAGAATATTGAATTAATCCAAATAATGGATTAGCAAGTATTTCTGGCAAGCCAGCGACGTGCGCCAGCTTCGGTTTTAAACGTTTTGCTTTTGGTATACGTCATGGCGGTGAATGTGCCGTCCTGATTGGGAAACACGCCACATACCAGAGATTCGTTGTTGCCAAGATCGATAGTATCCATGTTGACCTCATTTCCCCTTAACGCCGGGTGGCGGAACGTTTTATCTACTGCGCTTTGTATCAATCAACAACTGCCGTCATGTTCGTATGCCTCAGGCTGGCTACTTAGCCCTGTTCAGTGGCTGGATAACTCGAGGTATTGTCCTGCCGTTCTCTGGTGGGGCGGGATGGGTTGGTAGATTTAGTTTAATAAACATTAAACTTAAGTCAAGTAAAAACTAAACCATGGGGCGTAACAAACACAACGCTTTTGATAAAGTCGTTGCGGTTGTTATGTTTCTATTGGTAGTGAAAGTTAGGGAAACTGGCGTCTTGCGTGGATCACGTTTACTACTTCAACGCTTGATGTTGTTACGCGGTATAGAATTATATAGTTAGGGTGGGCCACAATCTCACGCAAGCCAGGTACTCTGTCGCTTGGTGGGTATAAATACGGATGTTCGGATAATGGCAGCACACAACCCCTTAATCGCTGCCATAAGCGTTCAGCCGCATCTACGTCGAAACGAGCAATATAACTAGTTATATCATCTAGGTCGGTATCTGCACTTTCAAGCCATAACACGGGTAACATTTTACTGCTTGCTCCGTTCCTTCCGCATTTTAGCAAAGCGTTCTGCCATTCTGCGCTCAACTTCGTCATGGGGAATTGCTGGGCGCGGATCTGCAAGGCTTGTTGCTACTTTCGCACGCAGCCATTCGTTGTAACTGTTTTCTTGTTCAATGGTTTCAAATTCAGAAACCATTGGTGAAAGGACTCTATTCATGTTTCCTCCGGTTTTATAACTCAGGCGCGGCGGCATTTTTGCGCCGCAATCCATCTCGCTATGAGATCTTCCATTGATTCTTTTTTCTGCTTTAACTCGCTGATTATCTGGCGTTGCTCATCCTCAGGGAAGGCTGAAAAAATCTGCAATAATTCCAGTTGATTAGACGTTAACCCTGCATGTGGTGGAGAAACCTCAGGTTGTTCTGCGTATTCCACATCTAGATACCCATCCGGCATCCCGTATGTTTGCTCTATTCTTCTGGCAGCCTTTTCTCCAAACGAGGCTCTCCCACTCATTAGTTGAGATAGGTAGCTCTTCTCTTTGGGTGGCAGAGTTTTATCTTTAAACCACTCCTTGAGACGTAAACGGCGAATTTCTTTTTTTTGCATGTGGTAATTATCTTTAGTAATCACTAAACAAGCAAATACTTGACTTAATGGTTTATTAAACACTAAACTCGCAAAAAACACTAAATCGAGGAAGGTATGACATTAAAAGAGTTTATTAAATCATTGAGGGTTGGTGATGCTAAGAAATTCGCGGCCAGACTTGGTGTATCGCCATCTTACTTATCGCAAATGGCGTCTGGACGAGCAGCTATATCTCCAACCCGCGCCCTTATGATCGAATCTGCTACGGAAGGCCAAGTAAGTAGGGCGGAGCTACGACCCCATGATTGGGAACTTATTTGGCCTGAGTATGCGAGCGGCATTCGTTTGGGGCAAACGCATGTAGTTCATGCTGAAGGTGATTGTAGTGCATGCTTATCTGATGGAGTTGATTCATGAAAATCAAGCATGAGCATATCCGCATGGCGATGAATGCCTGGGCGCATCCGGACGGTGAAAAAGTGCCAGCAGCCAGGATAACCAGGGCTTATTTCGAGCTGGGCATGACGTTTCCTGAGCTGTACGACGACAGCCATCCGGAAGCCCTGGCTCGCAATACCCAGAAAATTTTCCGCTGGGTGGAGAAAGACACTCCTGATGCGGTTAAAAAAATTCAGGCGTTGTTACCAGCGATCGAAAAGGCAATGCCACCTTTGCTGGTGGCCAGAATGCGCAGCCACAGTTCAGCTTATTTTCGGGAGCTGGTGGAGACGCGGGAGCGACTGGTGAGAGACGCTGATGATTTTGTCGCAGTGGCAATCGCCGGTTTCAATCAGATGAACCGTGGTGGCCCGGCAGGAAATGCTGTGGCAGTACATTGACTGACAATAGCCATATCGAATCGCTTCCGGCAACTCGTGAGTAAACAGATTCGGTATCAGAAGAGGTGAGTATGGCTAACGCCTGGCTCAGATTATGGCATGACATGCCAAATGACCCTAAGTGGCGAACAATTGCCAGGGTGTCAGGGCAGCCAATTGCAACAGTGATGGCAGTGTATATCCACCTCCTGGTGAGCGCGTCACGAAATGTCACGCGAGGTCACATTGATGTCACGACAGAAGATTTGGCAAGTGCGCTCGACGTGACAGAAGAGGTAATTGATTCAATTTTGCAGACGATGCAGGGGCGGGTACTTGATGGTGATTTAATCACTGGATGGGAAAAACGCCAGGTGCTGAAAGAGGACAACGGCAATATTTCGCAAACCGCAAAATCTCCTGCAGAGCGCAAGAGGGCGCAGCGAGAGAGGGAAAGAAAGCGGGAACAAAATAGCGATTGTCACGGCGCGTCACGAAATGTCACGCACATGTCACGACGAGTCACGACAGATAAAGATACAGATAAAGATACAGATCAAGAAGATCAAAACACTATGGTCCATGGCGTAAAAAACGCCACGAACCAGGCAGGGGATGTTCAGACCGTCAATCCTGGTCAGCCAGCAGGCACGACACCGGAAGCCGATTCAGCGTATGCGCTGAAAGCCGATTCGGGCGCTGTGCAGCAGGTGATGACCGCAAGGCCGGAGCAATCACACCAACTGCAGCAGCCCGAAGCCGATTCCGCCATTCAGCGGGAAGCCGATCGGGTAGTCCCGGAAAACACCGGGCAGTCTGTGGGACGAGTGGATTATCCGGATGTGTTCGAACAGGTCTGGCGGGAGTACCCGTTGCGTGCCGGAGCAAACCCGAAGAAATCCGCTTTCAGTGCCTGGAAGGCCAGATTACGCGAGGGGGTGCCACCAGAGGCCATGCTGGATGGCGTGAGGCGTTACGCAAGATACCTGGCGACTACCGGGAAAACGGGAACGGAATTTGTTCAGCGAGCGACGACGTTTTTTGGACCGGACCGGAATTTTGAGAACCCCTGGTTGCTCCCGGTAAGCGGCACGAACAGCCAGCGTTGTGTGAATCATATTTCTGAACCGGATAACGAAATTCCGCCGGGCTTCAGGTGATAAGTGTTAATTTCTGGTCATGAGGTAATTTTCAGGAGGGCTTGTGGCAAAAGTTTTTACACAAGAAGAGCGGGAAAAAATTAAAGGGCTGGTTGTTGAACTCGTACGCCAGAGTGGGCGCGAGACGTTACGACAACTGGAAGCTAAAACTGGGGCAACAAGATATCTGATGAGCGTTCTGACCAGAGAGCTGGTTGCCAGTGGCGATGTATACAGCTCTGGTTACGGGTTATTCCCGTCTGAACAGGCGCGTAAGGACTGGCAAAATGCCCGTAAAAAGCTCTCAAGGGCAAAGCTGAAGAAACCATCTGCGGTTGATCCGGACATTATATGGTCATTACCAGACGGAGAAATACGCCGCTATGACAGGCGTCATAATATAATTTGTACTGAGTGTCGTAAAAGCGAAGTTATGCAGCGTGTACTGGCTTTCTATCAGGGTAATTTTCAGGAGGCGGTACTGTGAGCGGGATTGACTACCAGGATTTGGCTGCTGCCAACGCTTTCCTGGCGGATGTGCGGGCAGGGGCGTTTAACGACCTTTGCGCGGCGTTTGTCAGGCACGAAAAAATTGCAGGACTGGGTGATGGCGACACTGTGACGCTTAAGGAAGCCACTGATGCGCTGCTGCACTGTGCGGAACAACTTCGCGCACCTGAAGGCTTGGTAATACTAGCTGAATGCCCACAATAGTGTTAGCGATACTCATATCAATGTAGATAAATATGTATTGTGGTTAAAGTTTGTTCGACTGGTTGACGAATTCGTGAAATCCGCCAAAGATTAGGTTTACAAAAATAAAATTTTGCGTAAAGATGAGCGGAGTTTTAAGAGAGAGGGATACCTTATGCCGTCTGAACAGAATCTCCAACCGTGTTTTGAAATCAATCCTTGTTTGGATGAAAAATCTGTTATCAATCTTCTTCAGCAATTTGCTAACGTACTTGGCGAATTATGGTTCCATCGCCATGAGTATGATGATAACTGGATTAATGGATGTAGGGCCTATGGATGGATAAAAAACTTTCTTGTAAAAAATCATAAAAAACTCAAAGGAGTGGCGATTCTTTCAACACCTCTGAATTTTGTGTTTACCCTGAACAGGGTGCCGTTACAGTTTGTGACCGATAAACTGGATTCACCAAAAAAGAAACATCGCTTATGTAAAAATGATGTTGAGTGTCGTCAGTTATCTCTTTTTGAAGATGATGTTAATTTTGAACATGATGTTACATGGCGTGTTCTGGCTGAAAAATTGCCATCTGCAAATAAAAAAGATGAAGATATCGAACCTCCAACGTGGCTTTTAGCCCTGATAGGTTTTGATTCATCAAATAATGTAGTGAGTAGATACGAATTGGTGTCTAAAGTCCATGCTCCAGTACAAGCAGCTAATACTGACGTATTGCCAGAGGCCGTGGAAACACCACCGCTGAATTTGCAGCGGCGTGTTAAGAATGCGAAAAAAGCAGATAGTGATAAATATGGAACTATTTGATTCTATGGGTAATTATCGTGGTGACTGCTTAAAATTAGCTCGTCAGGCTAAAGGGGTTACGGGCGAAGAGCTTGCTACTGCTTTGGGGGTGACTCGGCAATTTATAAACAAGTTAGAGCGTGGTTATCCCCCTTCATCTCAGATGTTGACAGCTCTTGCAGATTATCTGGATGTTAAAGAGTCGTTTTTCTTCACTGGAAGGAAATCACCATTAGACAGCGAGAACTGCCATTTCAGAAGCAAGAGATCAAGGACGCAGTCCTTAACTAATAGTATTCTGGCTCGAGCTGAAATTTTGGAGCAGTTTGTAAAGTGTTTGGAAACAGAAATAGTTCTTCCAGAATTGAACTTTCCTGATACGTCCGGATTACCTTTGAACTCCGATGAAGATATTGAAAGAATTGCCGAGGCCTGTAGAAGGTATTGGGGTTTGGGGCTGGGACCGATATCTTCAATGGTTAATTTCGTGGAAAGTATTGGGGTTGTTGTTGCTCATGTATCTGGCGTGGATGATCGTATTGATGCGTTTACTATTAATAGTAAACGCCCATTGATAATTAGAAATTCCGCGAAAAAGAGTGTGTGTCGATTTCGCTCAGATCTCGGTCATGAACTGGGGCATCTTGTTTTGCATGAAGGGATTATAACAGGGGATAAAATTACAGAACATCATGCGGATTATTTTTCGAGCGCATTCCTTGTACCTAGAGTTTCGTTCGTTAATGAATTTCCTAAAATGCGAGGATCGCATCTTGACTGGAATGCACTAATTAATTTCAAAGAACGATGGAAAATCAGTCTTCGCATGTGTATTTATCGTGCTACGGTTTTGGGGCTGATTACGCCACAACAAATGAGAACGGGATTTATCCATCTAAATAAAAGAGGGACGATTAAGGGAGAGATGGGGGATGAGTTAATCCCTGAGGAAAAACCTCGCTTACTTTCCTGTGCAGTTGAATTGCTGGATATATCTTCTTGGAAGCAGATACTGGATATGTCGGGAGTGAGGGAACGCTTTGTTTCCAAAATGTTTGGAATAAGGCGCACACATGATGATATATCGAGTAATATTGTGCCTCTTTATAGATATAAAGACTTTGGTTAAAATCATAATGGGTGCTTGAGGCTGTCTGCCTCAGGCACGAACACCAAAGGCAGATAGAGAAAAGCCCCAGTTAACATTACGCGTCCTGCAAGACGCTTAACATTAATCTGAGGCTCAATCCATGCTGAACACATGTAGGTTAGCCTCTTACGTGCCGAAAGGCAAGGAGAAGCAGGCTATGAAGCAGCAAAAGGCGATGTTAGTCGCCCTGATCGTCATCTGTTTAACCGTCATAGTGACGGCACTGGTAACGAGGAAAGACCTCTGCGAGGTAGGAATCCGAACCGGCCAGACGGAGGTCGCTGTCTTCACAGCTTACGAACCTGAGGAGTAAGAGACCAGGCGAGGGAGAAATCCCTCGCCACCTCTGATGAGTCAGGCATCCTCAACGCACCCGCGCTTAACCCGTTTCGGCGGGTTTTTTGTTGCGCGCTGAATACGCAGGGTGAAAAATAACCATATATTTGATTATATACACAACACAAAATAAAAGTCATTGTACCTGCACATTAAATAATCAAATATACGGCGTGAAATAAATATTTTTCAGATTAATATTTTTGTCTCTATGTGGATATAACCTTTTGTACTTATAAACCTGGAGGCATCGTGGAAAAAATAAAGAAACTATTTAGTAGCAAATACGCAGTCATACGTCGTGATGACCTGTCAGTTATAGTCGAAATGGATTACTTCCCTGAAATCCCAAAATCAATGATGTATCGTAATGGTCGAAAGGCAATTTTTTTACCGATGAGGGTAAGTGACATTATGGGAAATGATAAACTGCTGGATGAATTGCGAGTCAGAGCATCCTGTTAGTATTGGCATTAATTCTGTTATACTACATAACGGGCTGAACACCCATTCTACTGCGCCAGCGGAGAACTACGATGGCGCATATACAACTGGTCAAACAAACCTCTTCCGGATTACTTCTCCCGGCGACGCCGGAGAGTTGCGATTTTTTGCATCAAATCAAAATAGGTGAGTGGATACACGCAGACTTTAAGCGTGTGCGTAACTACGCATTTCATAAGCGTTTTTTCAAACTCCTGCAACTGGGATTCGATTACTGGACTCCAAGCGGTGGGGTGATCACGCCTCGAGAACGAGAACTGGTATCAGGTTTCGTTGAGTACCTGTGCGAATCAGTAGGTCGGGAACATACGCCAGCTCTGAGCGAAGCCGCAGAGCAATATCTGAATACAGTTGCGACACGCAGAACCCGGGATACGGCATTGCTAAAGTCGTTTGAGGCTTTCCGCGAGTGGGTAACCATTCAGGCCGGATTTTACACCGAGCATATTTATCCTGATGGTAGTCGTGGGCGCAGGGCAAAATCTATCGCATTTGCGAACATGGACGAAACCGAGTTTCAGCAGGTTTATAAATCTGTACTGAATGTGCTGTGGAACTGGATCCTGTTCCGTAAATTTTCCTCTCCGGAGGAAGTCGAAAATGTGGCCGTACAGTTACTGGAGTTTGCGTAATGGTGGATTTACGTAAAGCGGCGCGGGGGCAGATGTGCACCGTCAGAATTTCTGGCTACTGCAATCACAATCCCGAAACTTCTGTGCTGGCGCATTACAGGCTGGCGGGGACGTGCGGAACAGCGACAAAACCACACGATATGCAGGCAGCGATTGCCTGTAGCTCATGCCAAGATTTAATCGACGGGCGGGTAAAAACCAGCGATTACACCAAAGAAGAATTACGCCTGATGCATGCAGAAGGTGTTTTTCGCACACAAGAAATCTGGAGAAAGGAAGGTTATTTATGATTTACCCAACAAATACAGGCAAAAGCGGGGAACACCTTCGTCTCACCACGCTGGAAAGTGTCTGGATTCAGGGAAAACTGCGCATGTGGGGGCGCTGGTCGTATATTGGCGGCGGTAAGACGGGAAATATGTTCAACCAGTTGCTGACCTCTAAAAAGCTGACAAAAACGGCAATTAACGAGGCGCTCCGGAGGATGAAAAAAGCAGGTCTGGACAAACCTGAACTTGAGGCTTTTTTGCGGGATATGATCAACGGCAAGCAAAAAAGCTGGCTGGTGCATTGTACTGATGCAGAGGCGTTATGCATTGATCGGGTGATTAGTGAAGTGCTGGCAGAACACCCAGGATTGATTTGTATCCTCCGGCAACGATATGAAGGGCGGGGGGTGACTAAGCGAAAAATGGCTGAATTGCTGAATGATTCACACCCTGAGTGGTGTTACGCCACGTGCCGTAATCGCATAGATGCGTGGTTGAAAATGGCAGAGTTTATGCTCTATCTGCCGATGCGTGATGCATTCTCTTCCGGGGATCTAAAAACCGTCTGTTGACTCAATCTGTTATCCGGGGCTATATTCCTCACGCGCCAGCAAAATCTGGCGTCGGGATTGGCGTCCTGGATAGAGACCGCGACAGATACACGCCGCGAGCGTGTTTTTTATTGTCGTATGCACGCGCACATCTGAATTATGGTGGGCTGTGTGGGGGCGGAGAGATCCGCGCCGGTCGGTTTCCCGGTTACGCCAACCCTGCACAGTTCACCACCAGACGATTGGCGTCGTCGGTGGTGAGTTATTAAGAAACCACCAGAGGGCGTCATTATGACAACTCAAATTTCTGTTGAAACTCTCTCCCCGATCACCCATAACCAGATTCCTGTTATTACCACCGAACTTTTGGCGCAGCTTTACGGCACTGAGCCGGTGCGTATTCGCCAGAATCATCATGAGAACAAAGTACGCTTCGTTGAAGGGAAACACTTTTTCAAAGTTGTTGGTAATGACCTTAAAGAATTGCGGGTAGCTTTAAACTACTCACAAAATTTGCGGGTTACTTTAAGTAACTCACAAAATTTGCAACCATCTTTAAGAGGGTTACAAATTTCCCCGAAAGCCCGCTCCCTCATACTCTGGACAGAACGCGGAGCAGCCCGTCATGCCAAAATGCTCGAAACCGATCAGGCGTGGGATGTGTTCGAAAGACTGGAAGACTGCTATTTCAGACAAAAGGATCCGTCAGCGCCAGTTTCATGCCAGAAAAGTTACGACACGCGAGTTCTCTGTTATCAGCAAGGCGGTGTCACTGTTTCCACAATTCAGTTGCGGGATGATGATATTGTTATTTCCCTTGAGTCATGGCTGGAACTGGCGAGAGCCAATGGTTGGTTTGTTGTTCGCAGAGATAAACTGGTGGAAAGGCTGATGCAGCTTTAAAAAAGTTCTTGCAATTTTAGCCATAAACTGCTTCAATTCCAGTACGCTTCGCAAAGCTGTATCGCGAGGCGAATCAAGCGCATGAACTTTACCAGAACCCGCCATTGAGCGGGTTTTGTTGTTTCTGGAGAACACCCATGAAATTTTATGAATTATCTTCTGATTCCCGATCTCAGGCCAAAATCACACTGGGTCAGTTCATTGTGGCTCGGGCTAACCCGGGGGTGGATGATTTTGAAAATTTGGGGCATTGCATCGCTGCCGCGTTTATTGCGATGGAGCGCTATGAAAGCGCCCCTGAGGTTGGTGAGGGGCGTAGCGGGAACGGAATACCCGTTAATGGCGATCAAAACTCACTTCTTGATTAAATGCCATGAGCGATCTGCCGCTTGAGTGACTAGCACCCGAGGGTTCTTTTTTATTGTCCCAGCGATGGCTACAACTTCTTCTCGGACTGCGCGAGCAGATGCGTTTTTTTCGGCTGTGTACTCAGCGTCTGGAAGATAAAACCAGTTTCCTGCTCCATCTTGAATTTCGCGAAAGTATCTTCGGGATTCCATCGCCTCATGAAGGCGAGCGTAGTCATCGGATGATGCACCCACAAGCTCAACGCGGACAGTAAAACTAGCCATATATACTCCTTTAATTGATATGGTTACTTTTGGCGATTTAACGATATCAAACACGAGGATATACCGCCAGAAGCTTAATCTGGTACTCCATCTGGCCCTGGCATGTCCCGGGGCTTTTTCGTTGTTAGGCTCCGGAAACATCCTCGACTTCTTGTGAGCAAGCCAGAGAGCCTGAATCTTACATTTAGCACCATCCGAACTTTCGGAGGTGAGGCTTATGAAAATGCACAATGTCCCTCATTCCTGGCCTGACTTACTGGAACTCTTACAAAGTTGGTGGCGTGGAGACACACCGCTGGGCGCAGTGATTATGTCGATCGTTATGGCTGGTTTGCGCATCGCCTATTTTGGCGGTGGTGGTGGCTGGAAGCGAAAAACGCTCGAGATTTTGCTATGTGGCGCTCTGACGCTGACCTTTGCATCCGCTCTTGAGTATGTCGGATGGCCTAAATCGCTTTCTGTTGCCATTGGTGGTGGCGTGGGGCTGATCGGTGTCGATGCTATTCGTGGGGCTGCAATGCGAGTAATCGGTAACAAATTTGGTAGATCGAAGGAGTAATTTATGCAGGCACTAAATTCACAGCGTAAAGCTTTCCTGGATATGGTGGCATGGTCAGAAGGAACGGATAACGGGCGACAACCGACACGTAACCACGGTTATGATGTTATTGTTGGTGGCGAACTGTTCACTGATTACTCCGATCACCCCCGCAAACTTGTCACGCTAAACCCCAAACTCAAATCAACAGCCGCCGGACGTTACCAGCTTCTTTCACGCTGGTGGGATGCTTACCGTAAACAGCTTGGCCTGAAAGATTTTTCTCCAGAAAGCCAGGACGCTGTAGCTCTGCAGCAGATTCAAGAACGTGGTGCTTTACCGATGATTGACCGCGGCAGTATTCGTCAGGCAATCGACCGTTGCAGCAATATCTGGGCGTCGTTACCTGGTGCAGGTTACGGTCAGTATGAACATAAAATCGGTGACCTGATTGCCCGATTTAAAAAAGCTGGCGGAACGGTCAGAGAGATTGAGGTATGAGCAGAGTCACCGCAATTATCTCCGCTTTGGTTATCTGCATCATCGTCTGCCTGTCATGGGCTGTTAATCATTACCGTGATAACGCCATTACCTACAAAGCCCAGCGCGACAAAAATGCCAGAGAACTGAAGCTGGCGAACGCGGCAATTACTGACATGCAGCAACGCCAGCGTGATGCTGATGCACTCGATGCTAAATACACCGGAGAACTAGCTGATGCGAAAAAGCAGCTTGATGATCTGCAGCGTTGTGTTCGCACTGGCAAGTGTGGGCTGCACTTCAATGCCCGATGTCCAGCGAGCGGAAAGACCGGCACCGGCAGCTTGGGCGATGCTTCCAGCCCCGGACTTACTGACTCCGCTGAACGGGATTATTTCACCCTCAGAGAGCGAATCGTCACAGTGACGAAGCAGGTCGGCTACTTGCAGGACTACATCAAAGAGCAGTGTTCAAATTAGTGTTAATGAAGAATTTTAAGGGTAATATTATCTCTATTTCTCAGGATGGAGGTAATTTATGCAGACCGATCTGGAATACTTGAAGGGAATGTTAGGGGTCTTTATTAAGGCTGGCGGACCATTGATATCAGCTAATGACCTTAAAAAAGCTGGATACGAAATAAGCAGCGATAAAGGACTCTTTCATTACTACCAATTGATTGAGAGAGGTTATATTAGTAACCATTTTCTAGAAATAGGCGATCCTAAGAAATTAGGACTTACTATTGGGCTTAATGAAATCCGTGAATGGCCAGCCAATGTAAGACTCACGTCATCAGGCCAAGAGTTTGCAGAAACCCTTCAACAAAAGGCTGTTTTTGAGAAGCTACAAACAATTAGCGATCAACCATTATCGGTATTGAAAGATGTTGGTGTAGAGCTTCTAAAATCCTACGCAAAAAAGAAATTTGGTCTTTCAGATTAACTGCCTATGGGCGGTTTTTATTGCCATTACGATGATTCTCCCCATCGTGATGGCAGTATCCCCTACAGAGGATAATTAACCATATATCCCCACAAGCGGATAAAGAGGCTCTCAATGTCCGACATCTACCAAACCCAAACAGGCGAAACCTTTACGGGCAAGACGTCACGACGTCAGCCTGAGCTGGTTAATGGCTTTATGCAGCTGGCTACCGAGACGGGCGAGTAAATAACTCCATTAGGAGAATGTGGAACCATTACACTTTGAGCCGTTAACTGATATTGATAAAGGTAAATAATATCTTGGTTAAGGTTTTCTAATAGCCAGCCATTTGCAAAATCACAGTTGCAGCAGCAGCGAAAGCTGCATATGAGTTATATTTAGACTGTAACCGCGCAGTTAAGAAAAATTCGTGAAGATCTACATTTTTTTTGGGATCATCAAATGTAATTGCTACAACGGTGCTTCTACCTGTTTTGACTTTGGCTGTTGCTGATTTGATCCATAACCCAGCCGATAAAAACCCAAAGAAAATCGATAGTGCATGATGGTCAATTAACCAGTTTTTAATTAGTAATAAATCACTCATTTTCAATCCAATTGAGACTTTGTCATGGCACTCACCGACAAACAAGAGATGTTCTGTCGCGAGTACCTCATCGATTTAAACGCCACGCAAGCGGCTATTCGGGCGGGGTACAGCGCAAAAACAGCCAACCGTACCGCATCCGAAAACCTGTCAAAACCTGACATCAAGTTAAGAATCGCCGAACTGAAAGCGCAACGCAATGATCTTGTTGGTATTAATGCAGTATATGTACTTAATCGCCTTATTGAAATCGACCAGATGGATGTGCTTGACATTCTCCTGCAAAACGGTGAGCTAAAACCCATTAAAGACTGGCCTAAAGTATGGCGCACAACGCTATCAGGAATGGATGTCGTGGAGATGGCATCCGCAGATAGCGCCGCACTTCTGAAGAAAATCAAATGGCCTGATAAGGTTAAAAACCTTGAGTTGCTCGGGCGTCATGTTTCTGTTCAGGCGTTTAAAGACAATGTCAAAAATGAAGTGACTGGTGCTGACGGAGGACCAGTCAGAACAGAAATTACCAACTTAACGCCGGAGCAGGTTGCAGAAGCGTATAGAAAAATGATGGGCTAAGTATGCCGTTACCATTCCCCTTCGATTTTAAACATCCTGATTACCAGATGGTTTTTGAATGGCGGATGGAACGCCTACAGCGCATTCGCCAGAATCCTGAAATATTGCCCGTATTGAAGCAGTTTTACCGAACCAATCCGGCTCAGTTCATCATCGACTGGGGCATGACAACGGACCCGCGTAATATTGATTATGGCCTGCCGGTGACCATTCCGTTTTTACTCTTCCCTAAGCAGGAGGAGTGGATCCACTGGATTATGGAACGCTGGAGCAATCGGGAGAATGGTATTACCGAAAAATCCCGTGAAATGGGGCTCAGTTGGACCGCGATCGGACTGGCCTGCTCGCTCTGCCTCTTCAACAAAGAGATGGTGATCGGTTTCGGCTCCCGTAAAGAGGAATACGTCGACAGCACCGGTGACCCGAAGGCGCTGTTCTGGAAGGCGCGCAAGTTCGTGGAAACGCTGCCCATCGAGTTTCGAGGTTCGTGGAGCGAGAAGAAGCACGCGCCATATATGCGTGTTGAGTTTCCTGAAACTGGTGCCGTTATCAAAGGCGAGGCTGGCGATAATATTGGTCGTGGTGACCGTACCACGCTTTATCTGGTTGATGAGGCTGCATTCCTTCAGCGTCCTCTGCTGATTGATGCGGCGTTGTCACAAACGACGCGTTGCCGTATCGACCTGAGTTCAGTTAACGGCATGGCTAACCCGTTCGCTCAGAAGCGTCATGGCGGGAAGATACCGGTATTCACATTCCACTGGCGGGATGATCCTCGCAAGGATGAAGAGTGGTATCGCAGGGAATGCGAGAAAATCGATAATCCGGTGGTGGTGGCACAGGAACTTGATCTGAACTACAGCGCATCAGCGGAAGGCGTCCTGATTCCATCCGAATGGGTACAGGCTGCCGTTGATGCGCATATCAAACTGGGTATCCAGCCAACAGGCAAACGACTTGGCGCGATGGATGTCGCTGATGAAGGCAGGGACAAAAATGCCTTTTCCACCCGTCATGGCTTCCTCCTGGAAAATGTGCGGGAATGGTCTGGTGTGGGCAGCGACATTTATCAGTCCGTCGAGAAGGTCTTCGGTTTTTGCGAACAGGACAACCTCGAAGAGTTTCGCTTTGACGAGGACGGGCTGGGCGCTGGCGTTCGCGGCGATGCACGCGCTATCAACGAACTGCGTAACGCTGCGCGCCGACCGTCAATACTCGCCACACCGTTTCGAGGTAGTGGCGCGGTATTTGATCCGGATGATGAAGCTGTTCGCGGGGACAACGGGCAAGCCGCACGTCTGAACAAGGACTTCTTCGCTAACGCCAAAGCCCAGAGCTGGTGGCGGTTACGTAAACTTTTTCAGAATACCTGGCGCGCCGTGGTTGAAGGTATGGCTTACAACCCGGACGAAATCATCTCAATCAGCAGTAGCATGGCACTCAAAGATAAACTCATCATCGAGCTTTCGCAGCCGACCTATTCCATTAATGGTGTGGGAAAAATTGTTATTGATAAACAGCCTGATGGAACCCGATCGCCAAACCTTGCCGACTCGGTGATGATCAACTATGCCCCAATGAATTCAGCCCTGAACATCTGGGAGCTGCTAGGGAGACAGGCCTGATGGCACGAAACAAACAAGCCCTGCGGCGAACTGCGCAGGCCACAGCTGATGGTTATGAGAATTTTATTGCCCGCGTAGGGATGCAGACACCTAACCAGCACTCAGCATCCACCTACCGGGCTAATTTCACCAGTCGTAACCGCATGCTGGTGGAATGGTCCTATCGTTCATCCTGGATCATCGGCGAAGCAGTCGATGCTATCCCGGATGATATGACCCGCAAAGGCATTCGCATCACTTCGGAAATTGATGCAAAAGATCGTGGCATTCTCGAATCACAACTGGATGAGTTGCAAATCTGGGATGCGCTGAATGACGTGCTGAAATGGTCGCGCCTCTACGGCGGCGCGGTGGGTTTCATCATGATTGAGGGGCAGGCACCAATGACCCCGCTGCGACCCGAAACCATCGGTAAGGGCAAGTTTAAGGGGATTCTCCCGCTCGACCGCTGGATGATTGACCCGGTACTGACCCGCCGCATTAAAGATATGGGGCCGGACCTGGGTAAACCTGAGTTTTACGATGTGGTGACCACAGCAACGGGAATTCCTGCCTGGCGCATTCATCACAGTCGCCTGATTCGCTTTGATGGCGTCACGCTGCCATTTCAGCAGAAGATGACCGAGAACGAATGGGGAATGTCGGTTGTAGAGCGTATCTGGGATCGTCTTACCGCGTTCGACAGCGCTACTGTCGGCGCGGCGCAGCTGGTCTACAAGGCGCATCTGCGCACCTACAGCGTGGAGAAGCTACGCGAGCTTATCGCACTTGGTGGTCCTGCGTATGAAGCGTTGCTGAAGAATATCGACCTGATTCGACAGTTCCAGAGCAATGAAGGTATGACGCTCATGGACTCGCGGGATAAGTTTGAAACGCATCAGTACAGCTTCAGTGGTCTGGATGACATCCTGTCGCAGTTTGCAGAACAGATTAGTGGCGCTGTTGGTATCCCACTGGTGCGGTTGTTCGGACAGTCCCCGAAAGGATTTTCTACCGGCGATGCAGACCTTGCCAACTATTACGACCGGGTAAGCTCGTTGCAGGAGAGGCGTTTACGTCTTCCGGTGCGGCGGATACTGGACATCATGCATCGTTCGGAACTTGGCAAGCCGCTCCCGGATGATTTCACGTTTGAGTTTAACCCGCTCTGGCAAATGTCTGATGTCGATCGTTCAACGGTGGCGTTAAATACCACCAACGCAATCAGTACAGCGCTGGGTGATGGTCTGATGACACTGAAAGCCGCTATGACTGATTTGCGCGAAAATTCTGACGTAACCGGCATCGGGGCATCCATTACCGACGAGGACATAGAGAATGCCGAAGACGAAGCGCCGCCCGGCATCGGCGAACCTGATGACGAACCGCAGGAACCGTCAGGCGGAAATCCGGTATCGAACCAGTCTACGCAGGATAGCGCGGGCGGTCGGGGACATCGTAAATGGTCGCTACGATGGTTCAAATGACAGTATCACGGAAATTATTGAGGCGCTGGAACGCTACAGTGAAATCATCACCCCCTGGGCGACAAAGGTCGCGGAAAACTTTACCGCCGACATTGTGCGCAAGAATGATGAGCAGTGGCGTAAACACAGCAAAACCATCAGCCGTGAGCTACGCAATCTGGTAAACAGTGCCCCTCCAGGGCAGGTGATGAAATCCATCGTTGCTGAACAGGTTAAGTACATCAAATCGCTACCCCTCGAGGCGGCTGACAGGGTGTACGACATCCAGAATCGGGCGATAGAAGCTGTTGTTACCGGTGGGAGAGCGGAACATTTTGCTAAAGAAATAGCCGCATCGGGTGATATAGCAAAGTCCAGAGCTGACCTGATTGCCCGTACTGAACTTGGACGTGCAACCGGAGCGCTGGATCAGGCGCGTGCGCTGTCAATTGGTTCGAATGGTTATATCTGGCGTACAGCCGAAGATGGTGACGTCAGGCATTCTCATCAGGAAATGGAAGGTAAATTTGTCGAATGGGGCAAACCTCCTACGCTTGACGGCATGACCGGTCACGCTGGCGAGCTCCCGAATTGTCGCTGTTATAAAGAAATCGTTTTTCCCACTTCCCAATCTTATCCCGCCTGAATCGCAGGTAACCCATGAAATATTTTTTCAATACCCGGCTGGGAGAAACCCGCTACCAGCTGGCTGACGGCTCGTTGCTGTGCAAAGACGTGCCGATAGGACGAACAGGTAAGCAGCTCTATGGTGCTGATGACCTGCCAAAACTGAAACCCGATAAGTTCGGTGAAATAGTCGTCACGCGTTCTCCTGAGCAGGTATTCCATCCGGCCACGCTTGCCTCATTCGAAGGGATGAGCATCACGATCCTGCATCCTGAAGATGAAAACGGGAATGTGCGGCTGGTAAATCCCGAGAACTGGAAAGAGCTTGCTGTCGGGCACCTCCAGAATGTCCGGCGCGGGACGGGTGAGCAGTCTGATTTGATGCTGGCTGACCTTATCGTCAAAGACGAAAACGCCATTCAGCTTATCGAAGATGGCCTGCGCGAAGTGTCGTGCGGCTATGACGCGGAGTACGAGCAGACCGAGCCAGGTAAAGCTGAGCAGGTCGATATTACCGGAAACCATGTGGCTCTTGTCCCTAAAGGCAGAGCCGGAAATCGTTGTGCAATTGGAGACAGAGACACAATGGCAAATCAAAAGAAAAGCTGGTGGACCCGCATGCGCACGGCCATCAAAACGGGTGACGCTGACACCATGAACGAACTGGTGGAGTCGGCTCCCGCATCGGTTACAGGAGATGAGGGGGATTTGCCGCAGGGCGTTAATCTCAACATCAACCTGTCCCCGCAGCAACCGCTACCGGACAAAGCACCAGAGATGGGCGGAGGTCCAACGGGCGACAGTGATGATGACCTCAAAACATTACTGAAAGCCCTGCTGGCTAAGCTGGAAGGAAATGCGACGGGCGATAACGACAATAAGCCTGACGATAATCCGACCGGTGACGGCGAGGACGATGAAGAGGAAACCACGATTACTGGTGACTCAGCCTGGCGTGCCGAAGTTATCGTTCCGGGTATTGATCTGAGCCGTAAGATGAAACCGACCGCGTTCAAACGTGAGGTTCTGGCTTCTGCTGACAAAACGCTGGTTCGCCAGATAGTCGGTGATGCGGATATCCGCAAATTGCCGAAACAATCAGTCGACATGGCGTTTAATGCCGTGTCTGAGATTGCCAAAGGGCGAAACACCCGCGCCACCACCGGCGATGCACAGCGCCCAAATATGGGCATGACCAGTATCGCTTCCCTGAACAAACAAAACGCTGAATTCTGGGCAAACCGTAAAGGGTAAAAAATGAATAATGTATTTCTGTACCGGATGCCTGTTGGCATTGCCGGGGCTGTCTCTCGCCCGCAGGACTTAACCGTCGAACCGGTGGTCCTTAAATCCGATAACGCCTTTGCTGCCTATGGGCTGGCTGGTAAATACGATGATGACGGTTTTTTCGTGCCGCTGGCAGATGGTGATACCGCAGACAAGGTGAAGGGGATCTATGTGCGCCCTTATCCGACCACTTCGCAGCCGGACATGGTTCGCCAGGTGGGGAGTGGCAAGAACTTCCCGGGCGACGCAATGAAGCGTGGCTACGTGACCGTTAATCTCGGTTCTGATTTTGATGCCAGCACCATCAAAAAAGGCGACCCGGTATACGTTGTCGTCTCCACTGATGAATCCATCAAAGTGCCGCTGGGTGGATTCATGGCCACGTCAGTCAGTGGCAAAAACGTGGTGCTGACCAACGCTGAATTCACAGGTGCCGGTGATGCTGACGGCAATGCAGAAATTTCCTGGAAGATTTAAGGAACAGACGAATGATTACTTTTGATCAGGCAACCGTTGACAGCTCTGGTGCCTTTCTCATCGGGGAGCTGGAGCGACTCGACCAGACGCTGAACCTGCCACTGGTGGGGTACACCTGGACCCGCGATATCCAACTGCGTGAAGATGTCTCCATCGCAGATGACATTTCCAGCTGGACGAATACCAGCTTCGCCGCTGCGGGTACTGGTGCAAATCCGAATGGCAAAAACTGGGTAGGCAAAGACTCAACCGCTATTGCTGGCGTAAACGTGGATATCGGCAAATCCGGTAACCCGCTGAACCTGTGGGGGATGGAACTTGGCTGGACGGTCATAGAATTGCAGGCTGCTCAGCAGGTCGGACGCCCGATCGATACGCAGAAGTATGACGGGATGCAACTGAAATGGCAGATGGATAACGATGAACAGGTGTATGTTGGCGATTCCGCATTAAACCTGAAAGGTCTTGTTACCCTGGACGGTGTGCCTGTCAACAACGCTGCCAAAACGTGGGCAACCTCAACACCGGACGAAATCCGCGCAAGCATTAACCAGGTGCTGTCTGATGCGTGGGCCGCTTCCGGTTACTCTGTGGTTCCGCGTGATTTGCTGATCCCGCCTGAGCAGTTTGCTCTGTTGTCCAGCATCATCGTTTCATCTGCGGGTAACCAGTCCCTGTTGACGTACCTTCAGACCAACACCATCAGCTATCACCAGAACGGTATTCCGCTGAATATCCGCGCGGTTAAATGGCTGAAAGGCCGTGGTGTGGGGAAAAAGGATCGCATGGTTGCGTACACCAACGATAAAAAATACGTCCGCTACCCGCTGGTTCCGCTTCAGAGCGTGCCGGTGCAGTATCGCGGTCTGTATCAGATCGTCACTTACTACGGCAAGCTGGGTGCAGTCGAGCCAGTGTACAAAGAAACCATTTCGTACGTTGATGGCATTTAACAGCCACATGGCCCCCTGGCGGGGCCATTAAGGATGACCCGATGGCAAAAAATAATGCAGTAATACACGTACATACCCCGTTTGTGCTCACGCTTCCCGACGGTTCACGGCGCGAGTTTGTTAAAGGCCGTCATGCTGTGGAGGAAGACGTTGCCACGCACTGGTTCACTCGTGCGCACGCGGAAGTATCCGTTGGCAAAGCCACAGACGCGCGTAACGAGGTAAAAAATGCCAAAGAATCAAAGTCTGCCAGCGGTAAGTGATTTTCGCCGCGACTTCCCGCAGTTTGCTGACCCTGCCAAATATCCCGAAGCGCAAATCCAGTTTCGTCTGAATCTGGCCGATGAACTGCTGAGCGAAAACGTCACCGGCAAAAAGTTGTTTCCGTACTTTGCCGGGTTGTTCGTTGCGCACTACATGACGCTCTGGGCGGCAGACAGCCGGGCGATGCTGGCTGGTGGTTCGGGCGGTTCAACCAATGGTGTTCAGTCCTCAAAGTCCGTGGATAAGGTAAGCGTCAGTTATGACACCAGCGCGACGCTGAATCCTGATGCAGGTTTCTGGAATAACACCCGATATGGCGCTGAATTTTATCAGTTGATCACGATGTTCGGTGCAGGCGGTCGCCAGCTATGAGTTTCAAAAGCGGTGTAACAACGAGGGTGGATAACGCTAAGGCCATTCTGGATGCGCTCAGGTCGTTAACCAAAAAAGATGTGCTGGTCGGCATCCCTTCGGAAGACAGCGAGCGGGATGATGTTCCGTTTGGTAATGCGGGCATCGGTTACCTCAACGAATACGGCTCACCAGAGCAGAACATCCCGCCACGACCTCACCTGGCCCCCGGCGTTAAATCGGCAGAAGAGCAGACGGTGCCGCAGCTCAAAGCCGCGGCGCAGGCTGCACTGGATGGTAATGCTGCGGGAGCAGAAGGCGCACTCAACCGTGCCGGAACGCTGGCCGTTAATGGTGTCAGGCGTTACATGACCATTACCGGCTTTACGCCGCTTGCTGACAGTACTGTTGAAGCCCGGGCTCGTCGGGGGCGCAAGGGGGCAACACTGGAACTTGCCCGGCGTGCTGCTGGCGAATCTCCCGGAACCGATCTGGCGAAACCATTAATTGACACCGGGCAATATCGCAGAGCTATTACCCATGTAGTGAGGGATAAAGATGCCGACTCTTGATGTAACAGATGTGCTTTTTGACCCCGATTTTTGCGACTTCAATTTGTGGGTAACACGCCGAGTGCAAACGGTGGATGAGGACGGGATCGGCAGCGACAGCGAAGTTAAAAAGCAGTTTGCCGGAGTCGTAACTGTTGATCGCTCTCTGGAAAACCGCCGTATGCAGGCAGGGCAGGTAATCAGCGGTGCAATTCTGATTGTGACGACTGAGCGACTGACGCAGGGACAGACTGGCCGTGATGCCGATATCGTGACGTATCAGGGCCGTGATTATCGTGTGACCTTCGTCGACCCGTATACAGCTTATGGTGCCGGATTCGTTCAGGCGCATTGTGAGTTGCTGCCGTTTGATGGGGGAATTCCGGTTGAGCAATAACACCAGTACAGAGCGCGGATGGCTGATACCAACCAGTGGCGATCCGGATTATGACGAAGCGCTCGACAGGCTGTTAAGCCAGTGGATGCGTAACGTTTCCGGTCTGTCTGCCGGGATGGTTCGCCCGCGCTGGCAGAAAGAGCAGCCGCCACTGCTACCGGCTGAAACGAACTGGTGTGCGTTTGGGGTTATCGGATGGTCAGGTGATGACAGTCCGGCATTCACCAGACAGACCGATGATGGCTCTAAGCTCTGGCGGCATGAAACGATTGAGTGTATGGCTTCGTTTTATGGTCCGGCGGGGATGGTGTATGCGTCCCGGTTTCGTGACGGTATATCTGTACCGCAGAACAATGCAGCACTGAATGCGCTGGGGCTGTCTCTTGGCGATTACACAGGTCTGACCCCCTTCCCTGAACTTATTAATCAGCAATGGGTCCGCCGCTACGATATGACGGTGCGCCTGCGCCGGAAGGTTGTGCGCGAGTACGGTATTAAATCGCTGGTGGAAGCACCAGTCATCTTTTTCGGAGATTAAGCTATGGCACAGGGCTTGCCTGTATCAAACGTTGTTAATGTTGATGTGATCATGTCGCCGCGTGCAGCATCAGGGCGAAATTTTGGTGCATTACTCATTCTCGGCCCGTCCACAATCATTCCGGTAAGTGAGCGCATTCGCCGTTATTCTGCCGCGGAAGATATTGGAAAAGATTTTGGCGTGGAATCACCAGAATATAAGGCTGCGCAGGTGTTTTTCTCACAATCACCGAAACCTCAGGAGGTTTTTGTTGGTCGTTGGGTGAAAACGAAGGGTGACAGCGAACAGGCCACGCCTGAGACGCTGGAGCAGGCTGTGAATGCCATGCTTGATTATACTTCATGGTATGGGCTGGGGATTGCAGACGATGCAGATATTCCGGATGCAGACTGGCTGAAAGTGGCTGCGGCGATCGAATCCTCTTCTGTAAGCCGTATTCTGGCGATTACGACAAGCGATGAGAAATGCCTGCAGACTGCATCCAGCGATGATTTGGCATCAAAACTGAAAACCGCCGGATATTCACGCAGTTTTATTCAGTATTCATCGGGTAATAAATACGCTGCGTTATCTGCATTTGGCCGGGCATTCACGGTTAATTTCAATGGCAGTAATACCGCGATTACGCTCAAGTTTAAGCAGGAGCCGGGTGTCGGGTATGAAACACTGACAGTCAGCCAGGCATCGGCACTTGATGCAAAAAACTGCAATGTGTTCGTGTACTACCAGAATGATACAGCTATCCTCCAGCAGGGAGTGATGGCTAACGGCGATTTCTTTGATGAACGCCACGGCCTGGACTGGTTACAGAATTATGTGCAGACCAACCTCTATAACCTGCTTTATACCAGCACCACGAAAGTTCCCCAGACTGAAGCCGGTATTACCCGACTGTTATCAAATGTTGAAAAATCACTGGATCAGGCCGTTCAGAATGGACTGATTGCTCCGGGCGTATGGAGCGGGGGCGACCTTGGTCAGTTGTCATCAGGTGACACACTGCCCAAAGGTTATTACGTATACGCCCAGCCGCTGGATGAACAGGCACAATCAGAACGTGAAGCCCGTAAGGCTCCGGTGATTCAGGCTGCAATAAAACTTGCAGGCGCGGTTCATTACGCTGACGTACAGATTAACGTTGTTCGCTAAGGGGAAGTGAATGTCTACCTATTCTTTTATGGATGTCACTGCGACGCTGACCGGGCCGACAGGTTCGATTGACCTCGGGTACGGTTCGGCAAGTTCTGAAGAGGGGATTGTGGTTGCGATGGGCGGTTCTAAAAACACCATGACCATCGGTGCTGATGGCGAAGTGATGCACAGTCTCCATGCAGATAAAAGCGGGACGATTACCGTTAACCTTCTGAAGACATCACCGACAAATAAAAAATTGTCGCTGGCGTATAACGCACAGAGCCAGTCTTCTGCCACATGGGGGAATAACGTTATCGTGATCCGCAACAAGGTCAGCGGCGACATCATCACGGCACGCAGTGTTGCGTTCCAGAAGCAACCGGATAACGCCAACGCTAAAACCGGTAATACGATGCCGTGGGTGTTTGACTGTGGCAAGATTGACCAGGTTCTCGGGGAGTTTTAATACATGGAATTCGAAATTAAAGGCGTGAAATATCGCGCGGCAAAACTCAGCGTTTTTGACCAGCTGAAAGTGACCCGCAAACTTCTGCCAGTACTGGCGGGAATGATGTCAGATTTCGGGAGCATTCGCTCCCGTTTGCCTGCTGATGGCAAAATCGACACCGTGAAATTAGAGCAGTTAAAACCGGTGTTTGAAACCATGCTCCCGCGTATCGCTGAGGAACTGTCTTCCCTGACCGAAGATGACACCGATGCGATTATTCATCCCTGTCTTGCGGTGGTATCGCGGCGTCATATGGACGGATGGGTTCCGGTATTTACCCAGGGTGAACTGATGTTTGATGATATTGACCTGCTGGTCATGCTGCAGCTGGTGGCGCGGGTGGTCGCCGATTCGCTGGGAAATTTTTTGCCTACACCCCTTACCAGCACGACGCAGAGCCTGCAACAGGGCTGACGTTTAACAGCCTGCCGGACGGGCTGTCCTACCTTCTCAATCCGGTTGACGCCGGGTTAATTCCCTATACAGCACTTAAAGATGGCTCTGTCGATTTGTACGACATTGCTCTCTTGAATGACCATCTGGCGGTAAAAGCGGATAACCAGCGGCGCATTGAGAAATGGAGAGATGATAATGAACGCTGAAACTATTAAAGATTTCCTCGTCTCGCTTGGCTTCAGTGTGGATGATGCAGGAGCGAAAAAGTTCGGTTCTGTCCTCGCCGGTACAACTGCAAATGTCATCAAAATGGGACTGGCCGTTGAAGGAGCTGCGCTGTCCGTGGTGGCCTTCACGGCTAAGATCGCCTCCGGCCTGGATAATCTTTACTGGGCGTCACAGCGCACCGGCGCGACAGTCCAGGGAATTCAGTCTATTGGCTATGCGGTTTCGCAGGTTGGCGGCAGTGTGGACGCTGCGCGATCTTCTCTGGAAAGCCTCTCCCGGTTTATTCGTAACAATCCCGGAGCAGAAGGCTTTCTGAATCGCCTGGGCGTACAGACCCGTGATGCCAGCGGCAACATGCGTGACATGGCCGCTATTTTTACAGGTGTAGGCCAGAAGCTCAGCGGTATGCCGTATTACCGGGCTAACCAGTATGCGCAGATGCTGGGCATTGACGAAAATACCCTGATGGCCATGCGTCGTGGTGTGGGGCAGTTCAGCGCTCAGTATTCAGAAATGGTGAAAGCGATCGGATTTAATGCCGATCAGGCTGCCTTATCGTCAAACCGGTTTATGACCTCGCTGAAATCGCTCGGTGAAATGGCCGGGATGGCGCGGGACAAAATCGGATCGAATCTTGCGGACGGACTGGCGGGGCAGATTGATAACCTGCGCAAAAAGATAATTGAAAATTTTCCCAAAATTGAAGTCACCATCACAAAGGTCATAAAGGGGATCCTCTGGCTGGGTGAGATAGTCGGGCGGGTAGCATTTCGGATAGTCGATGGTGTCGGCGATATCATCGAGTGGTGGGGGAAACTGGATGCCGAAACGAAAACCCTGATAGAGGTTATCGGCGGTCTGGTTGTCGCCATGCGGATACTTAACTCTACTTTCTGGATGTCACCTATAGGGCTGATTACCGGTCTGATCGTGGCTCTCGGTCTCTTGTGGGAAGACTACAAAACATGGAAAGAAGGCGGTAACAGTCTTATCGACTGGGAAAAATGGCAACCGGCAATAGATAAAGCGAAGGATGCGATCACCTGGCTTCGTGATCACCTTCTGGAACTAAAAGATGGTGTTGGCGGCTGGCAAAATGCACTGGAAATCCTCGGTACATTCATCGCGGGTGTCTGGGTATCCAGGGTTCTGGGGGCTTTCGGAAAAATATCAGGTTTACCGGTCCCACCCTGGCTTAAATTGTGGGCGCTTTACGCGGGCTATATTGTTAGTGACAGAGAAAATATTGCCGATAGCGCAAAATCTTCACTGAGGTATACGAAGCGAATTATCGGCGACACGCTGGCTGCTATTGGTATAAAAACAGATATCGGACGCAGGGATGTCAGTGAGGTCCGTGAATGGCCTGCGTGGATGGACTGGTTGCACGGGGGACCCGGTAAAGTTATCCGGCAGGGACAGAGTAACGGTGTAGTGCATGGCTCCAACGTCCAGCCCGACATCCCCGGCGGCGGTACTCTTGCTGATCGCAACAATAACCCCGGGAACATTCGCCCGGTGAGCGGTAAAGGGTTCCGGTTTTTCGAATCAGCTCTTGAGGGCTGGGAGGCGATGAAAAATCAGCTCATGCGTTACTTTACCGGGAAAACAACCGGACGAGCATTACAGACTATTCAGGATATTGTCAGTACCTGGGCCCCGGCAGGTGATAACAACGATCCGAAAAAGTATGCACAGGATGTTGCGAAATGGATGGGAGTATCACCGAATGCAATATTGAATCTTACAGATCCCCAGACTATGGGAGCATTGATGCAGTCGATGGCGCGCAAAGAAGGTTATTCAAACTGGAACAGCCCGCTGGCGTATCAGGCCGCCGCTGGCAGCCTTAACCAGCAGACTGTTATAAATGTTCATGGAGTTAACAACCCTCAGGAGGCGGCTAATCTGATCGCTGACAAGCAGGGGGCTGTAAATGCCAGGGCGGTACAGCAATTGAAAGGACCTGCGTAATGGACTTTTTATCTGTTTTACTGCAGCAGCGAACCCGCTCAATAGGAATCATTATTCCTGATGTGGTTATTACCGAAAAGCACACTGACGCCCTGGAAATTACGGAACATCCGGTTGAACAGCCCACGAATGCTGGTGCCAGTGGTGAGGGCGCTGGTTATATATCAGAACACGCATTCAGGCGCCCTTCTGAGGTTGTGATGGAAACCGGTTTTTCCGGAGGCGGATCGCTGCTTGATTTTGCCAGTAACCTGACGGCTACCAGTTTACTGGGGCTGAGCCCGAAAGAACTGTATCAGGAACTGCTTAACCTGCAGCGGAATCGTATTCCTTTCGATGTGACAACCGGCAAGCGTATTTACAACAATATGTTGATAAAAACGCTGGAGGTTACGACCGATAAGAGTAGTGAAAATGTGCTTCTGGCGACACTTACCCTCAGGGAAGTAATTATTACCTCCACGCAGTCAGTCAGGGTTGCCCCGAAAAACAATATGACCGAGGGAGTCGGAACGTCTGCTATGCAGAATACAGGCACCAAAACAACGGTGCTGCCGAATAATTCCATTCTGAAATCGCTGCCACAGATGGCGCAAGAAGGTATCTCCACTGTTGATGGGTATTTGAGCAATTTATTTCTGGGAAGGTGATTCATGCAAGCCGTAGAAATCCCACTGGTTGCTGACAATCAGACTTTTGCCACCACAATTAACGGTTCGGTTTATCACCTGTCTGTCATCTGGCGAGGCGAGTACTGGGTTCTGGATCTTGCTGGCAGCAATGGCTCCGCCATTATATCAGGTATACCGATGATTACTGGGGCTGACCTGCTGGCACAGTATCGATATATGGATCTGGGTTTTTCTCTGGTGGTGCTCTGCGACGTGGCAGGGCAGGAGAATCCGACGCAATTCGATCTTGGAACGCTCTCACACCTCTATGTTTTCACGGAGTAACAATGTCGAAAAACTGGATGCGTCACTTTGAATTATTGCTTGTTGATGATAAGGGCGACGGGATAAAAATTTCTGAGCTTAAAGTCACTTTCAATATTCAGAAAATGCCTGCGACCATATTTAATGGATTCGTTGGAAATTTTAAGGTTTATAACCTGTCTCCTACCACTCAGAACCGGATTATGCAGAAGGAGTTTTCGCGTATACAGGTTATTGCCGGATACAAGGGGCAACCGGATGCAGCAGGTAATTATCCTGATGAAAACGTTGGTATGATATTCAATGGAGATATCCGTTTTACTGTCACTGGTAAAGATAATGCCACAGACAGTTGGATCATGTTGCAGTGTATTGACAGCTGGGAAGGCCACCTGAACGCAAGTGTGAAAACCACAGTGGCATCTGGCTGGAAGTACAGAGATCTTTTCAGTCTGGGTATGAAATCATTCGAACCATATGGCATCGAATCCGGCGCAGTTCCTGACATGCCTGAAACGGTATTTCCCCGGGGTCGCGTTGTTTATCAAAACACATCAAGGTTGATGAATCATATCGCAGGGCAGTGTAAGGCTAACTGGTGGTATGAAAATAATCTGGTAAATATTGTTCCTGAAGATAAATATATTGGTGTTGCTACGGTGTTGAATGCTAACACCGGGCTTATCGGTATGCCACAGCAGACGATGGGAGCTGGCGTAAATGTCAGATGCCTGATTAATCCAAATATTAAGCTCGGTGGGCTTATTCGTCTGGATCAGGCATCTGTATACCGTGCCTCTTTGAGTAATGACCAGGTAGCGAAATCGCCAGCACGACTGGATGAGTCTGAAAGCGACGGTAATCTCTACGTTAACGGTCTGCCAGGCATGTCACAGCCTGCCAGCATTAATACTGACGGTGATTACATTGTGGGCAGCATTGATTATACTGGCGACACCCGAGGGCAGGCGTGGTATATGGACCTGCTTTGCCTGGCTAAAGGTGGCAAAGAATTGCTTAACTCGAAAGGGATTGATGCGGCGAAACACACATGAAAAGACCATTGTTGACAGTTTTACTTGTCTGTATCTCCTTCATTTCCTTTGCTGATACCGGTTGCGGACCATTTACGATCAACTGGAAAGCGCAAGACGGACTTGCAAGGATTAATGGACAGAAACCGGAGACACAGAAAATCATCTTTCTCAAACAGGAAGGTGATTATGACAATGTGAACATCCAATGGATGATTCCGGGTAATGGGCGTTGGTTAGGGATGGATTTTGTGGCCAGAAATGGCAAGCCGATCCTCAACGTTGAAGTTATCCGCAAAAATATGGACGAGCCTCGGGAGTTCTGGACGTATGATTGCCGGAAGGTGAAGTGAATTACATTGGCGTCCAGCTTCTGCAGAACAGCATGGATGCGCCGAAAATCATCGGTTCCTTTCCATGCAAAAAGATTGTTGATTAATCACTCGTAATTATAATGTGATACTTCTACTTTCACGATAAGGAATTTGTCACATGTTCGGATTTGATAAATTAATAACTCCAAAAATCATCAACGTTCTGTATGGCATCACAATGTTACTTCTGGTTGTTGCCGCCATTATAACGTTTGTTAATGGGAAGGCTGCTGGCGCTTTAGTGCTTTTGTTATGTGCTGTATTTTGCCGAATATTCTTTGAGTGCATCATGGTTTCATTTAAAAACAATGAGTATCTTCGCCGAATAGCTGAAGCGTTAGAAGCAAACAAGCAGTAATGAAACTTCAATAATGAACCCGCCACCCGGCGGGTTTTTTACTTTCTGGAGACATATGAATGCCCGTTTCTTTAAGCGCTCAACTTGGTAGCAAAGAACAGGCCGATGTAAGACTTGCTGGCTCTGTCATGTCGGCGCTGCGTGTTTCTATGCCCGGCATCGTCCAGTCATTTGATCCGGACACGGTAACAGTGGTTGTTCAACCTGCGATTAAAGGCTATGAGCCGGACTCAAATGGAATCAACCAGTCGACGACATTACCCCTGCTGGTGGATGTACCAGTGGTATTCCCGCGCGGCGGAGGCTGTACGTTGACTTTTCCGGTAAAAGCCGGGGATGAGTGTCTTGTCGTTTTTGCCGATCGTTGTATTGATTTCTGGTGGCAGAGTGGCGGGATACAGGAGCCGGTCGATGACAGAATGCATGATTTATCGGATGCGTTTTGTATTGTCGGTCCCCAATCGCAGGCAAGGAAGATTAGCGGTATTAATACCAGTGCCACACAGTTGCGTAGTGACGACGGCAGCACCTATTTTGAGCTTAATCCTGATACCAGGAAAATTAAAATTGTCGCTCCGGGGGGCCTTGATGTGGTTGCCCCTCTGGCTGATTTTTCTGAGAAAGTAACCATTCATGGCCTGTTAACCTGGATGGGGGGCATGGTGGGG